>CAZUTZ010000034.1:6340-13322 GCA_964623655.1 uncultured Wenzhouxiangella sp. | reverse complement strand
CCCTGGTCCCTGGCCCCTGATCCCTAAAAAATCACCAGATCAAATCATCCGGCACCGGCGGATAGTCCGAGCCGTCGTCTTCGGGTTCTTTGGGTGAAAGGTCGGGAACCAGATCGGGCGCGATTTCGGCGAAAGCGGCCAGGGTTTCCAGACTGACCAGCAGGTAGGAGCCGCGCAGGGAAACCACGCCGATTTCCCCGCGGTTCAATGCGTCGCGCTGCTCGGGCGTACACAGCACGCGCCGGATGCGCCCCAGGTGCTCGAAGTAACGCGGGCAGTCGCCATCCTTGCGGTTGAGCGTCTGCCCGCGCACGATATCGTCGAGCTTCAGATTACGCTGGCGGCGCGCTTCCTGCTCCGCCAGGCGAGCCTTTTTCTTCTTTTCCTTTTCGGCCGCCTCGGCCCGCTCTCTGGCCTTGTAGGCCTTTTCCAGATCCGAGCCGGCATTTGAACGAGGCTTATGCGGGCCTTTCCGGGCGCGATGATTCTGCCCCTTACCGCGTTTGGCCGGCGCCGAGGGTCGCGCTTTCTTCTCCGGCCGGCGAGGTTTTTCCTCGGCCAGTCCGGCCTTGAGCAAAGCGTCCTGCAGCGATCCCATCAGCGCCGACCTCCCCGCTTTAGTTGTCGTGGACTTCAATCAGCTCGACTTCGAAAATCAGCGTGGCGTTGGGGCCGATCGGTCCCGGCCGACCCTGCTCGCCATAGGCCAGATCGGCCGGAATGAAGAATTCGAAAACCGCGCCTTCCTGCATCAGCTGAACGCCTTCGGTCCAGCCCGGAATCACCTGGTCGAGGCCAAAGGTGGCCGGTTCGTTGCGAGCATAAGAACTGTCGAACTCGACGCCGTCGATCAAAGTCCCGCGGTAATGAACGGTCACGCGATCCGTGGCCGCCGGGCTGCGACCGTCGCCCTCTTCAACGACTCGATACTGCAGTCCGGAAGCGGTTTCCTCGACGTCTGGATTTTCCCGATTCTCGGCCAAAAAGGCCTGACCTTCTTCAAGGTTGCGCTGGGCTTCTTCCTCCTGCTCAACGGCCATTTCTTGCTGACGGCGCTGCATGAAACCATCGCGCTCGGCGTCGGCCTCTTCGCGCGACAGCAAAGTTTCCTCGCCGGCATAGGCGGCTCGCAGTCCTTCAACCAGACGATCAACGTTGATATCCAGGCCCTGCTCGGCCAATGATTCGCCGATATCCATGCCGATGGTGTAGCTCAGACGGTCCTCTGGCGTCTCCAGGGTCTCGGCGTGCAGCGGTGCGGCAATGGCCAGAGCCAGCGCGCTGGCACCAAAAAGCGTGATCGATTTCATAGTAGAAACTCCTTCGGAAATAAATTGAACGGTCATGGGTCGGCGTTCGACCCGGACCAACGATGTCGGTTCGGAATGTTGCGGATGTTATCAGATGGAGGCTCACAGCCCGACGCGCGGATCAGCCCGCGCGTGACGCGCCCGAGCGCAGGGCCAGTCGCTGCACATCGTCGAGGTCGGCCAGCGGCCCGTCAAGTGCTCGCGGCTCCAGATGGTAGCGGGTGTCGACCGGGGCATCGGCGGGCAGGAAGTGAAACGCCAGCACCAGCCGGTCGCGGCGGTTTCCGCGTGAACCGAAATGCAGACAGCGGGAAGAGTCCAGCATCACGGCGCTGCCTTGCGGACCTGTCGCGCGGAGTATTTCGTCCGGGTTGACCAGGCGCATCAACGCGTCTTCGTCGACCCGACCGCGCCGGTGACGCAGGCTTTCCCTGAGCTTGTCGGAGCGCGCCGCCGGCAGGAAATGCAAAGGGCCGCAGTCCTGGTCAACGTCGCTGCAGTTCAAAAGGATCTTGACCTGACGCCGCGCCAGTTCGTCGATATGCCATTGTTGCGACGAGTCAGAAGTTTCGTTGGGCGGCGTCCACCACAGAACGGCCCCTTCCAGACGCGGCACGGCGCCGAGGTAGCGTGCCGCGGCATCCAGCAGGCTGCGATCGACCATGTCGACCACCAAATCGGGATGGGCCAGAAACTCATTGCCGGACAAAACGCCCAGAAGAAAGCGCTTGCTGGGGTTGCGCGCCAGTTGCTCGTCGGCCGCCCCGCTGTCGCGAAAATGATCGTAGAACTGCCGGCAGCGGTCAGCCAATCGATCAAGCACCGGATGACGCCCTGCTTCGAGGTACTTGAAGCCCTGATCCGGGTCGAGCTCCAGTGCGCCTGGCGGAATCTGCGCCGCGATCGCGCGCCGGTCTTCGCACTCGGCTCCCAGCCCGCGACGCCGCCAGCGGCCCATGAGATCGTGCACGAGCGGCCGCGGCAGGCGCAGGCGCTTGTACAGGAAACGATACATGCTGCGGTGGCGCGGCCCGTTACCGACCATCATCGGGTCCATTGGATTCTTCCTTGGTAAAACTGCTTATGCCCCGCCCGAAAGGATACAACAGCAGGCGCGATCCCGCCGAAGAAAACACTTGCTTCTGTTCTGGTGTTTTACTATAGTAGTACACCAACACGACATCACCGGGAGTTCGTCATGTTGCCCATCGCCAGAAAACGCGTTCTTCAGATTCCGCATGGCCTGGCGGCCTGCGCCGCTGCCCTGTGCCTGGTACTCGCTTTTTCCACCGACATTCACAGTCGCCACGACCGGATCTCGGCCGAGAATTCACCTTTGACGTCCGCAGACACGCATTCAGGATTGGACCAACGCGTTTCCGAGGCCGCGGTCCGCGCCGATCAGCGCAGCGAGCAGCGGTCGCGAGAGCCCGTCAAGCGCAGCGCTCCGACGCCCTTGTTCCCACGCTTTCCAGGGCTGGACCTCAACGGCTGATGAGTACCCGCTGGGACGATAACCAGCCGATTTACTGGCAGCTTCGCGAGCGCACCGTCGCCGCCATCATCGACGGCACCCTGGCCGAGGGGGAAGCCTTGCCGTCCGTGCGCCAGGTCGCGGTCGACTTCCAGGTCAACCCGCTGACGGTTTCAAAGGCGTACCAGTCTCTGGTTGACGACAACCTGGTCGAAAAGCGCCGCGGCGTCGGGATGTTTGTCTGCCGCGGCGCGCGCCAGCAACTTCTGGAAAGCGAGCGCGAGCATTTTCTCAAGGAAGAATGGCCGCGACTGGCCGAGAGGATTCGGCAACTCGGCCTGTCGCTGGAGGATCTGATCGAACTGGAGCGGAAACACCGCAGGGAGAGCGCATGACCGCGATGATTCAAGCCAGAGGTTTGAGCCGGCACTACGGTCGCCTGAAGGCGCTGGACGGCATCGACCTCGATATCCCGGCAGGCCGGATCGTTGGCCTGATCGGACCCAACGGCGCCGGCAAAACCACCGCGCTGAAGGCCATTCTGGGTCTGTCCAGTTTTCGTGGGGAACTGTCCGTGTTGGGCATGAACCCCGCGAAGGAGCGCGATCGGCTCATGCGCGAGGTCTGTTTTATCGCCGATGTCGCCGTGCTGCCGCGCTGGGCGCGCGTCCGCCAGATCATCGAACTCACCGAAGGCCTGCATCCGCGGTTTTCACGCAAGCGCTGCCTGCACTACCTTCAGGCCACGAAAATACGCCCGGATGCGCGAATCAGAGCCCTGTCCAAGGGCATGGTCGTCCAGCTGCACCTGGCCCTGGTAATGGCGATCGAAGCGCGCTTGCTGGTGCTCGACGAGCCGACCCTGGGTCTCGATATCCTGTTCCGCAAGCGTTTCTATTCCAATCTGCTGAACGAATATTTTGATGAGGATCGGACGATTCTGGTGACCACTCATCAGGTCGAGGAAATCGAGCACATCCTGACCGACCTCATCTTCATCAAGGAAGGACGCCTGGTGCTCAACAGCACCATGGACGACATTCAGCAGCGCTACACCGAGCTCATGGTCAAGCCCGACCAGGTCGAGGCCGCCCGCGCGCTTGAGCCCATTCATGAACGAGTGCTGTTCGGCCGCCATATCTTCCTCTTTGACCGTCCGAATACCGCCCAACTGGATCTGCTCGGCGAACTGCATCGCCCCAGCATCGCCGACTTGTTTGTTGCCCTGATGGGCGAATCTGAATCTTCTGCCGATCTGGAGAGCGCGGCATGAACCGCGCTGGACTGAGTCAGCTGTGGATCCTGCTGCGGCGGGAAATCTGGGAAAGCCCGATCGCGTTCAAGTGGACGCCTTTCGGCATCGGCGCGCTGGTCGTCATCGGAACCGTGCTGGTGCTGGTGCTGGGCGCCCGTTTCGACGGCCAGATGGCTTTTACGGGGGATGCCTTGCGGCTATTCAGCGACATGTCGTTCGAAGAGAAACGACTGATCGTTTCCGGCTTGCTGTTTGCCGTCTCTCACCCCTTCCTGCAGTTGATGATCCTGATCGTGCTGTTCTATCTGGCCGGCAGTCTGTTTGACGACCGGCGCGACCGATCCATCCTGTTTTGGAAATCGCTGCCGGTATCCGACTTCACTGTAGTGCTTTCCAAGCTGGTGACTGCCTGCCTGGTTGTGCCGGCGCTGTTCTTCTTGGCCATCGTGCTGACCCACCTGGCCTTGCTGCTGATCGGCAGCGTTTATGCGGTGATGGCCGGAATCAGCCCATTCAGCGATCTCTGGCTTCCCGCCAGCCTGCCGCGGCTGTGGACGGTCATGGTGCTGGGCTTGATCGTGCAGGCACTGTGGCTGCTGCCGATCTATGCCTGGTTGTTGTTTTGTTCTTCCTGGGCGCCGCGCCTGCCGATTCTGATCGCCATCGCAATCCCGGCCGGCCTGTCGCTGGCCCAGCACAGCTATAGCCTGATTGCCGGCTTTCGCCTGCCCGAATTCAATATCGGTGCCATGATGCTGCAGCGTCTGGGCTCGGGCGCGCTGCCGGGCAGTTTGAACATCGAAATCAACGGCGGCATTGAAAATCTCGAGTTCAGTGAAGATCTCTACATGAGCTTTGCCAGCGTATTCGGTCACTTCGCCAAAGCCGAACTCTGGATCGGCGTGCTGATCGCAGCCCTGTTCTTTTCCCTGACGGTGTGGTTTCGGCGTCGGGCGACGGATCAGTGATGGAAAGACTTTTCGCGCTGGTCAGCACAGACCACCGGCCTTGAGGCGATGGGAATTGAATGGACTGCACGTCAGGGTGACCTTTTGCCCCGGACCGTGGTCTCAATGAAAGCCTGAGAAATCATTGGCAGTCCATGTTTCGCCGAAACAAAAAACAACAACGGTTCAAGGCTCTTGATCTGGGACGCCCCTGGTGCAAGGCCATTGAATTGCGCGATGGCCAACGGTTTTTGTTGCGCCCGATACAGCCGCGAGACGCCGATACACTGCGTCGCAGCTTCAAGCTTCTCAGTCCGCATGATGTGCGAATGCGCTTCATGCATCCGCTCAAGGAGCTTTCCCCCGAATATGCCCGTCAACTCACCGCGGTTGATCCGGAGTGGGGTTTTGCGCTTGTCTTGGTGGAGGCCAAACCACCCGATGAGGCGCTCATTGGTGCGGTTGCCCGAACGGCAGTCGATGACGACGGACGCGAAGCGGAATTCGCCATCATCGTCGGTCCCGACCTCCGCGGCCAGGGACTGGGGAAGTATTTGATGCAAAACCTGATCAAGTGGTCCCGAGAGCGGAAGCTGCGGGCCATGTACGGATTTATCCTGACGGAAAATCGTCCCATGCTGAAGCTGGCCGAATCTCTGGGATTCCGGATCGGCCCAAGCGACGACGACATGGATGTATCGCTTGCCAGGCTGCCCCTCGATTGAGGGGCTCCCCTTTCAATCGCCCAGATGCGGCGTATCGGTTTCCTTTTCGATCATGTAGCCCTGCATGTAATCAGCCCCGATACGCCACAAATTCGCTGCGACTGTCGCATCTTCGACCATGGGCACGATGATACGGGTGCCTTGCTGACGCACCGTGTCACTGATGCGCTGGAATTGTCCCGCCAGCGTCCCGTCCTGCCCCAGCCTGCGGACGAATCCCGGCGACATCTTGATGTAGTCAACGCGCAGGCGGTCTTTAAGCAAATTCCATTTGCTGAACTCGTCGACCCGCGACAAGCAAACGCCGATCCCCAGCTTCGCGGCCACAGACAGGAATTCGTGGGCAGCCTTCAAGTGCGTCAGGGCGTCCTCGAAAGAAAAGTCGAGAACCAGTTTGCCTGATGCCTGTGGGTGCTTTTCCATCAGGCCGCATAACCACTCGCGCCGCTCCGAACTGACCAGCAAGCTGTCACCCTGGGTCAGAAACAAACGCACCGGCTGTGTACGATATTCTTCGACCAGCAAGCGAATCGTTTGCTGCAGCATCCAGCGGTCCAGCAGGGCAAGTACGCCGGCCTCGCGGGCAACCGGAATGAACTGCGAGGCGGGAATCAGCGAACCATCCGAAGACGGGACGCGCGGTAGGACCTGAAAGCTTTTCGACGCATCATCCGTGGTGGCCATCAAAGGCTGAAACATGACCTTGACTGCATTCTTGCGCAGCGACTCCATCAGCAGTCCCAGCATTTGTTGATCACTGGCGCTGGCTTGAACAGCCGACACATTCGGGCGGATATGCTTGACCCCATTGCCCCCGGCGGCACTGAAGCCTTCGGTATGTTTGATCAGGTTGACGAGCAGTTGATCGGCGCTGGTAAAGCGGTGATCAAATTCGCTGAAGCACAAGCTGATCGACAGCGCTATGCGCTCATCACCGACTGCGACGAGTTCCTGGCCAATGAGGCCAAACAGTTTTTCAGCCTGCTTTTGCGCCGCTTCCACCGAGGGCGGCGACAAGCGAACCAGGACACAACGTTCGTTCAGGGTGCATGCAGCGGCATCGGATTCGCATTCGGCCATCAGCAGCGCCTCGACTTCTTCAAGAAGCTTGATCAGACCGCTGTAACCATATTGCTCCCGTAAGCGTTCCCAGTGATCCAATGCCACGCACAGGCACACGACCGGGGCATCAACCTGGCGGGAAGAAAACGCTTCGAACCTGTCCAGCAAGTCGGTAATGAACTGCTTTGGGGTCATCGGCTTGCTGCCAT
>CAZUTZ010000034.1:0-6240 GCA_964623655.1 uncultured Wenzhouxiangella sp. | reverse complement strand
CCTCGGCATCACGCTTCATCAATATCTCCAGCAAACGCGTGGTGCGATGAATACGCTGCGGCCCAGGCATGGCGATGGCGTCAGCCAGTTCAAGATAGGTCAGCGTACGGTGCTGCACAGCGTGCCGGTCCAGAACCCGAGACATAAGCTCCAGCAAAGCCTCGCGTTGAGCATCGTCCAGCCTGGCCCCCATTGGATCGATTCAACGCTCAGGCAGCGCTTTCGTCCAGACCGCAGTTGTTTTTTTCGAATACCCGGTCAGCCCGGTAACTGGACCGTACCAGCGGACCGGAGACCACCTCGAGGAAGCCCTTTTCCAGGCCGGCTCGCCTCAGTTCGGCAAATTCTTCCGGTGTCACATAGCGCTGGACCGGCAGATGGTTCACCGTCGGGCGGAGGTACTGGCCAAAAGTGACAATATCCACGCCGATCGCGCGCAGGTCGTCCATGGTCTCGACCAATTCTTCCGTGGTCTCGCCCAGACCGACCATCAGGCTGGTCTTGGTCAGTACTTCGGGCCGATGGCGCTTGGCGTGGGCCAGCACGTCCAGGGTCTGCTGGTAGCCGGCGCGCGGATCGCGCACCGGATGGGTGAGACGCCGCACGGTTTCAACGTTCTGGGCAAAAACCTCGAGACCTGAATCAACCACGGTCTCGACACACTCCAGGCGCCCCTGAAAATCGGGGGTCAAGGCCTCGACGGCCGTATTCGGGTTGACCTGCTTGATCTCGCGCACGCAGTCCGCGTAGTGACCGGCACCGCCGTCGGCCAGATCGTCGCGGTCGACCGAAGTCAGAACGACGTACTTGAGATCCATGATTTGAACGGAGCGCGCCGCGTTGGCGGGTTCCTCCTCGTCCAGCCAGCCGCGCGGATTGCCGGTATCAACCGCGCAGAAGCGGCAGGCCCGGGTGCAGACATCGCCCATCAGCATGATGGTCGCCACGCCGTTGGACCAGCACTCGCCGATATTCGGACACATCGACTCCTGGCAAACCGTGGCCAGGCGATGTTCGTTGACGTTGCGCTTGACTTTTTCGTACTTGCTGCCGGCGACCGGCAACCGGGCTCGCAGCCAGGAAGGCTTGCGACCGATCGGTGTGGCCTCGGCGGTGGGACGAGCCTTGATGCCGTCGAGAATGGCGGTAAAGCCCTGCGGCTTGACCACTTTGTGGCCGCTTTTCACGGCGATGGGAATGCGTTTGCTTTCGTCCATGTTCACGATTATCCCATGCACGCAGGAACGCCGTGTTCAAACGCCCGCTACTTTCGACCCGACTTGGCTCGCCGATCACCATGTCCGGCCTTGCGCGCCGCCCGGCTCAGCCTGGAAGGTTTACGCGGCGGTTTATCGCCGTCGGTCACCGGCCGCCGACGGGGGTCGGTGCCGGCCTGGTCGGGCCTGCCCCTGTCAGATCGTTCAAAACGCTTCTGCCCAGAATCGCGCTCCGGAGGGCAATGTTGGCGAGTTGCGGGGCGGCCAGCCCCCTTGCCGGAAGCGGGCGTGGAATCAGATGCCGGCTTGTTTCTGCCTGCTCGGACGTCGCGACGCTGCTCGCGGCGGCGGGAATCCTGAGCGCTACCGGATGGGCGCGCTCCGGGCCCGCGATCGGGCTGGATGCGCAAGGGCTGGCCGGCGACTCTGACCCCGGCCAGATGTTCCAGGACGGCAGGATCCAGACCCTGCGGCAAATCGACCAGGCTGAAATTGTGCTGAATGCCCACCCGGCCGATGGCGCCGGCCTCCAGACCGCCTTCATTGGCGATGGCGCCGACGATATTGCCGGGCTTGACGCCGTGCACTCGACCGACCTCGATGCGGTAAGTCATCTTGTCGCTGTCGTGGTGGCTGCGCTGGATGCGCTCCGAGCCGTGCCGGTCCCCGCGCTCGCGCTGTCGGCCACGGTCGGGCCTGACCGGCATTTCGGCGCGCTCACTCAGCAGCAGATCGTCACCGCCGCGCAGCAGGCGCGCCAGAGCGGCCGCGATATCGACCATCTCGGCGCCGGTCTCGGCCTGGCAGGCCAGGGCCACGTCGCGGTAAATCGCCAGTTCCTCGGTTTCCAGCGCGCCGCGCACCGCGGCCTTGAAGCGCGCCACGCGCTGCTCGTTGACATCAGCCACCGAGGGCACGCCCATGGCCTCGATCGGCTGGCGCGTGGCCTGTTCGATGGCGCGCAGCATCCCTCGCTCCCTGGGGGCGACGAACAGGATGGCCTCGCCGGTCCGGCCGGCCCGACCGGTACGCCCGATGCGGTGCACGTAGGCCTCGGTGTCGTAGGGGATGTCGTAATTGACCACGTGCGAGATCCGCTCGACGTCCAGCCCGCGGGCGGCCACATCGGTTGCCACCAGGATGTCGATCTCGCCGCGGCGCAGCTTGTCGACCAGCTTTTCGCGGACCGGCTGGGGAACATCACCATTGAGCGCGGCCGCGGTGAACCCGCGCGCATCCAGCCGATTGGCCAGTTCCTCGGTCGCCACCCGGGTGCGGGCGAACACGATCATGCCGTCGAAGTCCTCGACTTCCAGAATGCGGGTCAGGGCATCGAGCTTGTGCAGGCCGCTGACCAGCCAGTAACGCTGGCGAATTCCGGCCGCAGTCGCCGTCCTGGCGCGGATGGTGACTTGCTCCGGCGCCTTGAGATGCGACTCGGCGATGCGCCGAATCGGCGCCGGCATGGTGGCCGAAAACAGCGCGATCTGGCAGGTCTCGGGCAGCTTCTCCAGCACCTGCTCGACATCGTCGATAAAACCCATGCGCAGCATTTCATCGGCCTCGTCCAGCACCAGGGTGGACAGACCACTCAAGTCCAGCGTGCCCTTGTTCAGGTGATCAATCACCCGTCCCGGGGTGCCGACGACGACGTCGGCCCCGCGCCTCAGGCCCGCCAGCTGCGGGCCGTAGGCCTGACCGCCGTAAATTGGCAGGACGTGAAAACCCGGCACCCTGGCTGCGTAGCGATGGAAGGCCTCGGCCACCTGGATGGCGAGCTCGCGGGTCGGCGCCAGCACCAGGGCCGACGGTTTGGGCGCGCTCGCTTCGCGCCGCGCCAGGATCGGCAGGGCAAAGGCGGCCGTCTTGCCGGTACCGGTCTGGGCCTGGCCGACCAGATCGCGGCCAGCCATCAGCGCCGGGATGGTCTCTGCCTGAATCGGCGACGGGGCTTCATAACCCAGCTCGTTCAGGGTCTCGAGCAGAGCGGCGGGCAGACCCAGGGCCTCGAAACTGATCGCTTCAGTGGTGCTCATCGGTATCGCGCTCGCTGCTCAAGGTTTGTTCGTCGGAAAAGAGTTCATCGAAGACTGGCTTTGTCAACCTGCCAACCCGCTCCAGGTGTTCCATGATCCGGCCGGTCAACGCGTTCAGCCCCCGCTGCGCCACCGACGAAATCGCAAACCACGGCCCAGTCCAGTCCAGTCTCTGGATCAACTCGCCGACTCTCGGATCCAGTTCGGATTCATCGACCTGATCGGTCTTGGTCAAGACCAGCCAGCGCTCGCGCCGGGCCAGGTCCTCGTCAAACCGGGCCAGCTCAAGAGCCAGTGCGCGCACCTGCTCGACCGGGTCCGAGCCGTCGATCGGCGCGATATCGACCAGGTGCAGCAGCAGGCGGGTGCGCTGCAGG
The DNA here is from genome assembly GCA_964623655.1 of uncultured Wenzhouxiangella sp. Classification (GTDB taxonomy): domain Bacteria; phylum Pseudomonadota; class Gammaproteobacteria; order Xanthomonadales; family Wenzhouxiangellaceae; genus Wenzhouxiangella. The sequence continues at coordinate 2,610 of CAZUTZ010000034.1, read as the reverse complement.
TGCTTGAGAAACTGTACGCCCAGACCGGCGCCCTCGGCCGCACCCTCGATCAGACCCGGGATATCGGCAATCACAAAGCTGCGGCCGGGCTCCAGGCTGACCACGCCCAGATTCGGGTACAGCGTCGTGAACGGATAGTCGGCCACTTTGGGCCGCGCTGCCGATACCGCGCTGATCAGCGTGGACTTGCCGGCGTTGGGAAAGCCCAACAGGCCGACATCGGCCAGGACTTTCAACTCCAGATGCAGCCCGCGCACCTCACCCGGCGTGCCCGGCGTGGACTGGCGCGGCGCGCGGTTGACCGAGGATTTGAAATTGATGTTGCCGCGCCCGCCTTCACCCCCTCGAGCCACCAGCATGCGCTCCCCGTGCTCGGTCAGCTCACCGATCCGCTCGTCGGTCTCGGTCGCCGTCACGATGGTTCCGAGCGGGACGCGGATGGTGACGTCATCGGCCGATCTTCCGGTGCGTTGCCGGCCGGCCCCGGGTTCGCCGTTGCGGGCCTTGAACAGACGGGCATGGCGAAAATCGGCCAAGGTGTTCAAGCCCGAGTCGGCTTGCAGCCAAACGCTGCCGCCGGCTCCGCCGTCGCCACCGTCCGGACCGCCCTTGGGAATGTACTTCTCGCGTCGGAAGCTGACGCTGCCGGGACCGCCCTTGCCTGCGCGAACTTCAATGGTGGCTTCGTCGACGAACTTCATGAGGAAATTTCCGGGGTTGGCAAGGTTTCAAACCGCAGCAGGGGCTTTAAACCGCAGATAAATGCAGATTAACGCAGATGAAAAGAGAAAGTCGGCTCGGGGTGAGCGCCCCGGAGCGTTGCGCCCACGGCTTGGCAGGCATCAAAACCCTAATTAGAGGAGTTCTTACCGCCAGGTACGGAACGCGCAAAGGTCGCGCTTTTGCCCGAGAGCCCACACCAGCAACCTTGGGCCTATCCGCGTTCATCTGTGTTCATCTGCGGCAAACCCTCACCCAAACAAAAAGCCGGCACGCAGGCCGGCTTCCCGTCACCGCGTTGGGTGAAAAGACTTACTCGGCCGGCTGCACCGATACGAACTTGCGCAGTGGCTTGCCTTTCTGCTCGAAAACAACCTTGCCGTCGGTCAGCGCAAACAGCGTGTGATCGCGACCAAGCTTGACGTTATCGCCGGCGTGGAAACGGGTTCCGCGCTGCCGAACGAGGATATTCCCTGCCAGCACCTGCTCGCCGCCGAAGCGCTTCACGCCCAGGTATTTCGGATTGGAGTCGCGACCGTTACGCGTCGAGCCGCCTGCTTTCTTGTGAGCCATCGTCTTAGCCCTCGATTCCGGTGATTTTCAGATCAGTATAGTACTGGCGGTGGCCCATTTGCTTCATGTGGTGCTTGCGGCGGCGGAATTTAATGATCCGAATCTTTTCGCCGCGACCGTGTTCGACCACTTCCGCCATGACCTTTCCGCCGTCAACGTTGGGCGTGCCGATGCGCACATCATCGCCCTCGCCCACCATCAAGACCTGGTCGATCTCGATCGTGGCGCCTTTTTCGGCGTCCAGCTTCTCGACGCGGACGACATCGCCTTCCGCTGCCCGGTACTGCTTGCCGCCGGTGGTGAATACCGCGTACATGATGCTTGCTCCAGAAAAGTGCTTCAGCAAAGAGCGAGAATGTTACCGGAAAGCCGATCTGCGGTCAATCATTCGGCAACTTAAATTTCTCTGGCGAGGAGCATGACAACCAGGATTGAACGCTTTGTTCCCCTATCGGACAATCGCGGGATGAAAAAGCTCCCTACTCAGCCCGGCCCGCTTTCCGGCATCCGCATTCTGGAACTGTCACGCATCCTGGCCGGCCCCTGGGCGGGTCAGCTGCTGGCCGACTACGGCGCGGAAGTGATCAAGATCGAACGCCCGGGCTCGGGCGACGACACGCGCACTTGGGGCCCTCCCTATCTGACCGATGAGACCGGGCGCGAAACTGGCGAGTCCGCCTATTTTCTGTCCACCAACCGCGGCAAACGATCGGTTGCCATCGATATGGCCACGCCTGAGGGCCGGGCGCTGGTCCGCCGGCTGGCGCTCGACTGCGACGTACTGATCGAGAATTTCAAGGTCGGCGGCCTGAAGAAGTACGGACTGGACTATGCCAGCCTGGCCGCAGAACACCCGGGGCTGGTTTATTGCTCCATTACCGGCTTCGGCCAGGATGGCCCCTATGCCGAATTGGCTGGCTATGACGCCGCCATCCAGGCCATGGGCGGGCTGATGAGCATCACCGGTGGGCCGGACGACCTGCCCGGCGGCGGGCCGCAGAAAGTCGGTGTGGCCGTGGCCGACCTGATGTGCGGGATGTACGCGGTCACCGCCGTCCAGGCCGCTCTGCTCCATCGCCAGGTCAGCGGCCGCGGACAGCACATCGACTTGAGCCTGCTTGACACCCAGGTCGCCTGGCTCGCCAACCAGGCCGCCAACTACCTGATTGGTGGCCAGCTGCCGGGCCGCCAGGGTACGGGACATCCCAACATCGTCCCTTATCAGGTGTTCGCGACCGCCGACGGGCATGTCATGCTGGCCGTCGGCAACGATCGCCAGTTCGCCCGGTTCGCCCAGCTCATGGCGCATCCTGAATG
>CAZUTZ010000033.1:5328-13385 GCA_964623655.1 uncultured Wenzhouxiangella sp. | reverse complement strand
AGACCAGCATGAAGGCGATCGAGTACGGCAGCATGATCAGCAGCATGTCGCCAAAACCCATGTCGGGTCGGTATTTGCGCATGAAGGCGAGAATCACTCCGGCGTAGCTCATCATCGGCGTGATGATATTGGTCGACGAGTCCGCGACCCTGAACGCCGCCGCCACCACGTCGGGCGTCATGGCCGGATTGACGAAATACAACATCGGAATGAAGATCGGCCCCAGCAGCATCCACTTCGACATCAAGCCGCCAATCACCAGGTTGATCGCCGCGGTGGTGAAAATGAAGCCGATTAGCAGCAGAACCGGAAATTGCTGCAGCTGCAGGGCAAGCAGCATTTCCGCGCCCAGATAGGTAATGTACGAGCCCAGCCCGCTGTAGGAAAGCAGACCGAGGAAGTTGTAGCAGAAGAAAGTCAGGACCAGGATGTAGCCCATGGTATTCATCTGATAAACCATGGCCTTGACCACATCGGAGACCGAGCGGAAGGTCCCGGCGGCAACGCCGAAGAAGACGCCGATCACGACAAAGAAGATCGAGATCAGCAGGATGATGTTGTCCATCCAGGGCCTGACGGTCTGCCCGGCTTCATCCTCGAAGCCGGCCAGTGGCCCAACGATCAGGCCGGCGAGGATCAGCACGGCGACCAACGTGCCCGCCAGGCTGGCACGCAATCCACGGCGTTCGTTGTCCGAGACCTGGAATTCGCCGGCATCAATGTCCTCCGGCACTTCGAAGGGCTGACCGTCAAGGCGCGGCTCGACAAAGCGCCGAGTCACGAGGTAACCGGTTAGGGTCAGAACAAACGTCGAAGTCAGGATGAACCAGTAATTCATCGTCGCCGGATTGAGCGGCGTGCCGTCAGCCGTGGCGAACGGCACCCCCTGGGCCTCGGCAAAGGCCTGGGCATTGACACCCATGATGGCGTCGACCGGACCGGGGAAGAGGTTCGCGCTGAATCCGGCCGACACGCCGGCGAACGCCACGGCCATCCCGATCAGCGGATTGCGGCCCAGGCCCGCGTACAGCAGGCCGGCCAGCGGAATCAGCACCAGATAGCCGGCGTCGGTGGCAATCGAACTCATCACCCCCATGAACATCAGCAATAACGGCAACATTGACTGCGGAATCCATGTTCCGGCGCGCTTGATCAAGGCGCCGAACAGCCCCGAACGCTCGGCCACTCCGATCGCCAGCATGACCACGAAGATGACGCCGAGTACGCCATTACCGAAGGCCAGCCAATTGGCCAGCAGCGCATTGTCGAAGATCCAGCGCACATGCTCGCTGTGCCACATCGGCAGTATTTCGTAGGTCACCGCCTCGCCGCCGGCGCCCATGGACTCGAACTCATGCCCGCCCAGAATCACCGTAACCAGGAAAGCCAGCGGGTAGAACGCCATGAAAATGATGACGGGGTCGGGAATCTTGCGGCCAATGCGCTCTACCGCGGCGCCAAAGCGCTGCCCGATGCCGACCGGCTTGGGAGAATGCTGATTCATCGGCGATTAAATTCCCTCAAGTTGACCCGTCAAATAGGGCCGCGAATACATGGAGCGCAACGAGATCCTTGAACGCTGCGTTCAAGCCCCCTGGCGATCACGATTCTGTTGTCCGCTTTCCCCGACTTCTTTCAGGTCGCGCTGGCCTTCGGTGATCAACCACGGCAGCAAATCCTCAAAATAGCGCTGCAGAGCCCGCTCGAAGGCGGTCACCAAGGGGTCGATCTCCTTGCCGGAAGCCGGCTCGTCAAAACGGAAAGTCCGGGACGCCACCAGACGACCGGAGCGCTGGGAGACCAGCTTGGCATGGACGACCAGGCGAGCCGACAGGTCGGGGCTACCGTCGTCGACCCCCTCGAAACGTCGCAGCTCGGTGGCGAGGATAAACCGGGTTTGCAGTCCGCCAACCCGCCCCACGCCCTGAAACCGGCCCGAGTCCTCCAGCGCCTGAATGGTCAGCATCTGCAGCAAATCCGGCGCATTGTCCAGCCATGACACGCCCGGATAGGCCTGCAGCCTGGACGGCGCGGCCCGAACCAGAACCCGCTCGGAATCGCGCATGCGGTCAGTCGTCGGACGCCGCACCTGGACGCCCCAATCCACCTCCTCAAGATCCTGCCCGAGTGGTGCATCGATTTCCGGCGCCAGAATGCCGATCGGTTCCATCGTCCTTCCCAGGCCGCATGCGCTGAGCGACAACGTCAGCACGGCAGCCACGAAAAGACCAAACAGCGCTCGGTGTCGGGGCTTTCCCGCGACGGAGGACTCATGACTCATTGTGGACGATACTCCTCGGGTTGTTCACCGCCCAGCAGAAAGCGAGCCGGGTTGCGCTCCAGGCTGCTGGAGACACGGGAAAGCTCTCGAATAAGCTGACGCAGATCATCAACTGCCGGCCCCATCTGGGCCAGGGTTTCATTGCCAAAAGACGACAGCGCCTGTTCATTGTCGGCCAGCACCCGATCGATCCGGCCGGAGGCCGAAGCGAAGCTGTCCAGGGCCGATTTGAGGTCGGTCATCACCTGCGGCAGGCGATCGCCAACCTGAGTATCGAGGTTGCTGGTCAGCTGGCGCATCTGGTCCAGCGACTCACCGAGCTTGTCAAGCACGTCGTTAGCTCGCTCACTGCCGTCGCGGGCATTTCGCAGAATGGCGCCGATCTGGTCGGTCTCGCCCGCCATCGCGACGGCAAAGCCGTCGATATTGTCTAGAGTATCGGCGACGCGCGCCGCATTCTCTTCGCTTAGGAAATCGAGCAGGCGGAGCATGACCTCGCTGGCCGTGCTGACGATGTCCTCGGACTGATCGATCAGCCGCTGCAGGGGCGACTCCTCGGCAATGATGACCGGCCGCTCGGCATTGGTCCCGACCAGTGCCGGGCTCTCCGGGCTGCCGCCACGCAGCTGGATGAACGCTACACCGGTCAACCCATTGATGGTCAGGCGCGCAGTGGTGTCCTGGCGTACCGGCGCATCGGCTTCCACCCGAACCACGGCGATGACCCTGCTCGGATCCTCCGGGTCAAGAAACAGATCGCGCACGCTGCCGACATTGATGCCGTTGTACTGCACCACGCTGCCCGAAGCCAGTCCGGTGACGGCCTGCGAGAAGTGGATTTCAAACTCCTGCCAGGCGCGGTCGGCCCGGTAGCTGGCTGACCACAAACCCAGCACAACGACCAGCACCAGGCCAAGCAGGGTCACCGTTCCGATCAGTACATGGTTGGCCTTGGTTTCCATCACCCACCTCCTTGATCATGGGCTTTTTGGGCTGCTCGCCCTCTGGGTCCAAAGAAATATTCCCGGACCCAGCGATCTTCGTACCGTTCGACCTCGGACAGCGCGCCGATCGTCAAGATCCGCCGCTGGCCGATCACCGCAACCCGGTCGCAGATGCTGTAGAGCGTATCAAGATCGTGGGTGATGAGGAAAACCGTCAGACCAAGCGCACGCTGCAGCGTCTTCAAGAGCTGATCAAAAGCCGCCGCGCCGACCGGATCAAGACCGGCGGTTGGCTCGTCGAGAAACAGCAGTTCCGGATCAATCGCCAGGGCACGCGCCAGGCCGGCGCGCTTGCGCATGCCACCCGACAACTCCGAAGGCATTTTCGGCGCGGCGCTGGCAGGCAGTCCGGCCAGTCGAATTTTCAGCAAGGCCAGCTCGTGGCGCAATGCCGCCGAAAGCTCAGGGTAATGCTCCTTGAGCGGCACCTCCACATTTTCCGCGACCGTCAGCGACGAAAACAAGGCGCCGTCCTGGAACAACACGCCGGTGCGCCGGCGCAGCCGGCTGGTCGGGGATTCCTCGGCGATGTTCTGGCCCAGCACTTCAATGCTGCCGCCCTGCGGCGGGCGTAGTCCGAGGATCGCCCGCATCAGCACGGACTTGCCGGTTCCCGAGCCGCCGACGATACCGAGAATCTCGCCGCGCTCAACGTCCAGATCGAGATGCTCGTGTATGACCTGCGAACCGAACTGGTTCTTCAGATCCCGGATGACGATGACCGGATCGCTCACCAGCCGATCTCCATGTAAAACACCGCGGCCAGCGCATCGATGATGATCACCGTCGAGATGCACTGGACCACCGCCGATGTCGTACGCTCACCGACCGACTGTGCCGTTCCTGTGACCTTGAAACCCTCCAGACAGCCGATCAAGGCGATGACGATGGCAAACAGCGGCGCCTTGGAGAGTCCGACCAGGTAATGATTGAGACTGGCCGTCTCGTGCACACGATTGATGAAAAGCTCGCCCGGAATGCCGAGGCTGAAGATCGCTACCATGAATCCACCAAACAAGCCGGCCAGCGTGGCGATGACCGCCAGCAGCGGCAGCATGATCAGCAGCGCGATCAGGCGCGGAAGAACCAGCAGGACGATCGGATCCTGGCCCAACGTGCGGATCGCATCGATTTCCTCGCGACTTTTCATCGTGCCGATCTGCGCGGTGTAGGCGCTGGCGGTGCGACCGGCCAGCAAGATGGCGGTCAGCAGCACGCCGAACTCGCGCAGGAAGGCATAAGTCGTCAAATCCACGACAAACAGCTCGGCGCCGAAATCGCGCAGAACGGTCGCGCCCAGGAACGCCACTACGGCACCGACCAGAAAACTGAGCAGGGCGACCAGCGGCAGGGCGTCAAGACCGCTTTGCTGCATGTGGTGCACCGTTGCCGTGATGCGCCACTGCCCCGGCCGCGGCATGACCTTGATCCAGGTCACCAGGGTCAGGCCGAGGAATCCCAGCAGTTGCCACGCACTCTCGCCAAGTTTCACCACCGTCTCGCCGATCCGGGCGAGACCGAGTTTCCAGGCTGGTGGGCGCGCCGCCGACTCCTCCTCCTTTTCCAGAGCGTCAGAAACGGCGGCAACCAGCTTGACGTGGTCCTCGCGCAAAACCACATCATCGGTGTCAACCCCGGCAACGCTCGCCAGGCGCAGCAGCATCAGGGCACCGGCTGCATCCAGGTATTCAATCTCGCGGCCGTCGAGCCGCCGAGCCTGGAAATCTCCCTGCTGAAGCGTGCGGTCGATCCGTTCAGCGTTATGCACGCGCCAGTCACCCGCGAGCTGCAGCGAGCCGGCATCATCGCTTGATCGGATCAGTGTTGAATCCTGGTTCATTGGGCGCGTAATTCGGCCGCGTCAGCCCCGCGACCCTGCGTTTGAGATGCCGCTACTCTAGCAGGCGGCTGGCGGGCTGTCCCAGGCAAAATTCGGACAATTTCGAAGCTTCCGTCACGTGCGCGTCTTCAAAGACGAGGTGGGCAAACGCTCTTGCAACAAGGCCAGGACTTCCTCCGTGTCGACCTGCAGACGCTTCAAAGCCGATGCTGCCTGCGCTTTCCGCCCCGCCCCCAGTAGCCGGCGAATCTGTCCTTCGGCCTGCTCGAATCGTTTGTAGGCTGTTTTCAAAGCTTCGTCAGGCCCTTCCCGAGTAGAAGCCAGCCATTGCTGGAAGCGCGAGGACGAGCTCCCATACCTTGACTGCTCGTTAAAACTCGCAGGTTTCGACACGCACCGGGCCAAGTACGCCAGGCGCGCCCGACACTCCGACTGTCCGAACAGCAGGACCAATTGTTCCTGGTCAAGCTGTTCTTGAGCGACCCAGTCCCTGCGCTGAGAAGACCACTGCGCCAGCCAGTTCTCCAATTGCTCAAAGGGCATCGGCTTGGCAATCCAGTATCCCTGCGCCAGGGTACAGCCCATCTGCAGCAAGCTGTCACGCTGCTCGACTGTCTCCACGCCTTCGGCCAGAACCTCCAGCCCGAAGGATCGACCGAGGTTGATTACGCCTTCGATGATCGATAGATCGTCGGGGTCGTCCAGCATGTCTCGAACGAAGCTCCGATCAATCTTCAGCTGCCGCAGGGGCAGGTGTTTCAGATGGCTCAAAGAAGAAAAGCCGGTGCCGAAATCATCCAACGCGAAAGCCAGCCCGAGATCCGCGCAACGCTGAGTGACCCTGTTGGCCGCCGGGATGTCTTCAAGCATGCCGGTTTCGACAAACTCGAGCAAGACGCATTCCGGCGGCAACTGGGGGTAAAGGACCAGCAGTTCTTTCAAGTCCTCAACGAAACCGTCGCGCAGCAACTCCCGTGCCGAGACGTTGACAGACACTTCAAGCCCATAACCATTGGCGCGCAGCCGCACCAGATCTGCCAAAGCCTGCGACAGAACCCAGTGCCCGATGCCACGGATGAGATCATCCCCCTCGATCAAATGCAGGAATTGGCCGGGCGCCAGCACGCCACGTTCCGGGTGACGCCAGCGGATCAAGGCCTCCACCCCGCAAACTCTCCCATCGCGCAGATCGACCTGCGGCTGGTAATACAACTCGAATTCTTTGTCCTCCAGCGCCCGACGCAAACGCCAGGCTGCAGTCAGGCGTTCCGCGAGGGTTCGTTCGAGGTCTGCGTCAAAATGACAAATCGCGTTGCGTCCCTGGCGTTTGGCCTCATACATGGCCTGATCGGCCTGGCGCAGCAGTTGGTCCCCCTCGGGCTCACCGTCCTGCGGATAAAAAGTCACACCGATACTGACGGTCAGCAGTGGATAAGTCGACCCGATCTGCATAGGTCGCGACATGCTGTCCATCAAACGCTCCAAAGTACCTGAAGTATCCTGCTTAGAGGCCATGCCGGTCAGCAGCGCGACGAATTCGTCACCGCCTGGCCTCGCAACGATGTCGGTTTCGCGCAGTATCGCGCGAACACGCCCGGCCGCAGCCTGCAAGACACGATCGCCAACATCGTGACCGTAGACGTCGTTGATCTCCTTGAAATGATCGATATCAACATAGGCAACGGCCAGCACCCCACCCTGCCGCCGGGTCTTTGACATGGCTTGGCGCAGACGTTCGCCGAGCAGAACTCGATTCGGCAGTCCGGTCAGCGCGTCGTAATGCGCCATTCGCTCCAGATTCTGCTGATACTGCTTTTGCGCCGTGATATCGGAAAACAATCCGACATAGCGAATCGGCTGGCCTGAACGATCACGTACGGTCGAAATAGTCAGACTCTGCACGTATTCAGAACCATCGCGTCGTTTGTTCCAGAGTTCTCCGGACCAGAAGCCGGAGAGATCCAGCGTTTTCCACATGCGCTGGTAGAAACCCGAATCGTGCCGGCCGGAGCTGAGCAGACTCGGGTTGCGGCCGATGACTTCGTCTCGCGAGTAGCCCGTGATTCGGCTGAACGACCGGTTGACGTCGACGATTTTGCCGGCCAGGTCGGTGATCAATATGCCTTCATGGGAGTGGGTGAACACGCTCGCTGCCAGCTGCAAATCGCTTTCAAGCGCCTTGCGTTCGCTGATGTCGATGGCAATCCCCGCAACGACGCGAGCCCGCCCATCCGTGGTGCGGGTTGCCACTCGACCGCGCAGCAATAGCCAGATCCAGTGACCCTCACGGTGACGGATGCGCAGCTCGACTTCCATATGCGAGCTTTGGCCCTTGAGGTGGCCGACCAGAGCGCCGAGGGCCTCGTCAAAGTCCTCGGGATGGACATGTTCTTTCCAATCCAGGCTGTTGGTCGGCAGTTGCTCAACCGAGTCATAACCCAGCATGCTCGCCCAGCGCGGGTTGAAGACCATCTCCTGGTTGAGCTGGTCCCATTCCCAGGTCCCGGCATCGGTACCGTCGATGATTTCGGCCAGACGTTGCTGTTCGTGCTGCAAGCGAGCATCCGCTTGGGTGCGCAGGCGCATGTTGACCAGCATCTGAGCAAAAACACTCAAAAGACGCTTTTCGGTCGGCGTGTACTCGCGCGCCTGACGGACCGAATCGAAGCCAACGAAACCGAGACACTCACCTTCCATCATCAGCGGTGTCGTCAGCAGCGACTGCACGCCCTGAGCCTCAAGCAGTTCGCGCACGGCCCGCCCCGGATACTGGCTCACTTCCGGGATGTAAAGACTCTGGCCGGCCCGGTGATGGTCGAGAAAATCATCGAAGCCACGCAAATCCACCGCATCCAGCTGATCAATCTGGGGTTCGACACCGGGCGCACACCACTCGTGCGTATTGCGTGCCCGCAGACGATCGAACTCGTAG
>CAZUTZ010000033.1:0-5228 GCA_964623655.1 uncultured Wenzhouxiangella sp. | reverse complement strand
CGTGGCCAATCGCACCAGAACACCGGTCAGCGCTGATTCGCGCTTGAGTTCGGCCTCGGTATGCTTGAGGTCGGTCACATCAAGCGCGTTGCCGACCAGGATCTCAAGTTGGCCTTGATCGTCATAGACCGGAGCAAACACCGAACGATGCCAAAGCACCTGCCGGTTCTTGTGCAAGACGCGATATTCCATCGTCGGGATCGGTCGTTTTTCCTGTACCGCGGACAAGACCTCTCTGATCAGCTTTTCACGATCATCGGGGTGGATCAGCGGAAAAAACGACTTGCCGATCAAGTCCTCGGGCGCATGGCCGGTCAGCGCTTGAGCATTGGCCGAAATGAACTTATAGCGCCCGTCAGGGGTCATCTCGTAAAGAATGCTCTGACTTTGCTCGGTCAAGGCACGATATCGGGCGGCACTATGGCTCAATTCCCGGTCGGAACGAGTCCGCAGCAAGGTCTGGACCAGCAACAACCCCACGAGGCGAAGCAGCAACAACTGCTCATCATCCCAGTCGCCCGTCTGGCGCGAACGGTCCGCCTCAATCAAACCAATCGGCCGCTGGCCGGAGAAAATCGGCACCAGCAGAACGGAACGGATTGACATCTGCTGCAGACGCTCTCCGTCCGCAGCCGCTTCTCCACGCAGGCGTGCGGTGTCGCTGATAGCCAGGGTATTACCCGCAAGCAGGCGCTCCAGGCACCAAGGAAACAGCTCAGGTGCTGGAATGGCACCCGTCTCGAACAATCTCAGCGGCGCCACACCGGCTTTGTGCCAGCCGTGTGACATCTCGAGTGAACCGCTGGCCTCCTCAAACAGGAACAAACCGCAACGATCAACTTGGAGTTGCTCACCGCAGACGCCGAGCGATTGTTCGATTACCGAATCGATCGATTGCGAACCGGCAACCACCAGCATTTCCGCAATCTGATTCAATAGAGCTCCCGCCCACGAGTCACGGATCGGCATCGCTTCCCGCTCAACCACCAGCCAAATCACTCCTGTCTAGAGCCGCATCCAGAAAATAGCACAGAGTCTGGAGGATTCCAGCTGATTCGTGATTTGCCTAGTGGCCCCCTAGTGGGCCATGCGGCTGATTAGGTAACGCTCCCCTTATGAGGTAGCGCCCCGACTACCAAGCCATCCTGCTAAAGGACGTACCTGGCGCCGGGGCGGAGCGGAAGGAACGATGGAAGGGTCAGAAGCCCAGAATAGTCGCGAACTGGAGCCGGTTCATGTTGCCGGACTCTCCGGACTCGATCTCACGACGGGCGTACTTGTATTCCAGGCCGAAGCGCAGGTGTTGCGTCGCCTGGTAGATCAGATTGACGCTGGCCATTCCGGATTCCTTGGTTACGCCCATGCCGGTCAGATCGGTGTCGTTATCGGCGCGGAAAGCGGACACGGCAAAGTTCGAGCGCCAGCGATCGCTCCAGAAATGCCGATAGGCGATATATCCACCATAGGCATCAATGGTATCGAGACTACCGTCGGCATCCAGAACCGCATCATTGGCCGTGTTAAGCGCCAGATAGCGACCGATTCCGGGTCCGCCGGAAAACATCCAGCGCACGTCGTTGCGGCCGATATCGAACCGGCCGGACAGGCTGAACGCGAACGCGGTCTGACGGTCGGTTCCGCCCGGCCCGTCAATGCCGAGCTGACGGCCAAGAGCGGCAGCCGTGAAGTTACCCCAGTCGGCATTGTGGTTATAGCGCACAACGACATCGGGCACGTTGGCGGTATCGGTAACAATACGAGGCCCACCACCGAAGGGCGTGACGGTGGTCTCCGGGTTCTCGATCGACATCTGCCAAGGGCCGTTGGTATAGCGAAGCTGTGCCTGGCGAATGAAGATTGTTCCGTCGGCCACGCCGACGAAGTCAACGGTTTCAGGAAAGGCCGTCAGGTTCTGGAAGGTCGACCAGTGCTGACCCGCCAACAAGTTTCTCCAGCGCACGAAGGCGTGACGGATATTGGGGCTGGTGGCATTGGTCAACCGCTCATCGCCCCCCGTAGAAGCCGAAAAGTCAAATTCCAGGTAGGCCTGAAGATCCTGATCGGGGCGCTGGACGTCGAAACTGAACCGCGATTCGCGAATATGGGTATCGAAATCGGTGGTCGAGCTTTCACCACCGACCGGCAGCAGGCCCGGCACATAGAAATCGCGCAACGTGCTGCCCGGTGGTGTCGAGCCACCACTGTATCGGCTGTACATCATGTCGTGCTTGATAAAGCCGGAAAAGGTGAACTCGGTGCCGGAACCGGCGGGGCGACTTGCTTTTTCGTCGTCCAGACGGGCGATCTCGCTTCGCAACTCCTCGATTTCCTCGGTCGGCGGCGCCGGTGGCGGCTCCGGTGGCGGCGCATCGCGTTCGGCCAAAAGCTGCTGGACCATTCGCTCCAGATCAGCAATCCGCTGCTCGAGCGCTCGTTCGCGCTCGCTGGGGTCGGCATCGGCGAATGCCGAGAAGCTCAAACTTGCGGCCAGCGCGCACGCCAGCGCTTTCGAAAGCGTTTTTTTCTGTGGCATCCCTCTCTCCTCCTGCTCGATTTTTCTTGAGCTTTTTTGTGTGATGTGGTTGTTTATCTGGATCAGGATATCAAGCCACAATCTGGCGGGAATTCGACCAAAGTCTCAGAACACGACTAACGTCGAATGGGGGCGATGCAGTCAGGCCAGTAAAATTCGGCCAACGTTATTCAACTCGAGCCAGGGACATCATGAGCGACGAAAAAACCTATCCAGCCGCATCCGACGAGCAGGCACTGATCCAGGCGTCTGATTACGAATCCATGTACCGCCGCTCCATAGAAGATCCAGAGGGATTCTGGGCCGAGCAGGCGCGCCAGCGACTGGACTGGATCAAGCCATTTTCCAAGGTCAAGGATTGTTCTTTCGACGAGCAGGATCTGCACATCCGCTGGTTTGAAGACGGCACGCTCAACGTCAGCCACAACTGTCTTGATCGCCATCTGGACGAACGCGCAGATCAGACGGCCATCATCTGGGAGGGGGATGATCCCGAGACCAGTCAGAACATCACCTATCGGCAGCTGCATGAGAAAGTCTGTCGGCTGGCGAACGCGCTGAAGGCACAGGGCGTTGGCAAGGGCGATCGCGTGACTTTGTATCTGCCGATGATTCCGGAGGCGGCGGTGGCCATGCTTGCCTGCGCGCGCATCGGCGCCATCCACTCCATCGTGTTCGGCGGCTTCTCGCCCGAAGCACTCGCCAACCGCATTACCGACTGCGAGGCTTCGGTGGTCATCACCGCCGACCAGAGCGTGCGCGGCGGTAAACAGGTACCGCTGAAGGCCAACGTCGACAAGGCGCTGGCACAAGACGATGTGACCACGGTGAACAAGGTCGTCGTGGTCAAGCGCACCGGTGGCGACATCGATTGGGACGAAAGCCGCGATCTCTGGTATGAGGAAATCACGGCCAACGCCGATGCCTGGTGCGAGCCGGAAGAAATGGGCGCCGAAGATCCGCTGTTCATTCTCTACACCTCCGGCTCCACCGGCAAACCCAAAGGGGTCTTGCACACCACCGGCGGCTACCTGCTTTACGCCGCCATAACCCATGAACTGGTTTTCGACTATCGGCCCGGTGATGTTTACTGGTGCACCGCTGACGTCGGCTGGGTGACCGGACACAGCTACATTGTCTACGGGCCGCTGGCCAATGGCGCCACCACGCTGATGTTCGAGGGCGTGCCCAGTTACCCCGACAACTCTCGCTTCTGGCAGGTCGTCGACAAGCATCAGGTCAACAGCTTCTACACCGCGCCCACGGCGATCCGCGCACTCATGCGCGACGGCGACGAGCCGGTCAAGAAGCATTCGCGCAAATCCCTGCGCGTGCTTGGCAGCGTTGGTGAGCCAATCAATCCGCAGGCCTGGGAGTGGTACTACCATGTCGTCGGCGACGGGCGCTGCCCCATCGTTGATACCTGGTGGCAGACCGAAACCGGCGGCATCCTGATCTCGCCGCTGCCCTACGCCACCGATCTGAAGCCCGGGTCGGCGACCAAGCCGTTTTTCGGCGTACAGCCCGCGCTGGTGGATACCGACGGCAACGAACTCGAAGGCGCGACCAACGGTGCCCTCATTCTGAAAGGCTCATGGCCCGGGCAGATGCGCACGATTTACGGCGATCACGACCGATTCTTCCAGACCTATTTCGCCACCTTCAAGGGCGTTTATTTCACCGGCGACGGGGCGCGCCGCGACGAGGACGGTTTTTACTGGATCACCGGGCGCATGGATGACGTGCTCAATGTCTCCGGCCACCGCATGGGCACGGCGGAAATCGAATCGGCGCTGGTGGCTCACCCCGCGGTCGCCGAAGCCGCCGTGGTCGGTTTCCCGCACGACATCAAGGGCCAGGGCATTTACTCCTATGTCACCTTGACGGCGGGCGAGGAATTCAGCGACGAACTGATCGGCGAACTTTCCCAGTGGGTGCGCGAGCGCATCGGACCGATCGCCAAGCCGGACTATATCCAGTACGCGCCGGGATTGCCGAAAACGCGCTCGGGCAAGATCATGCGCCGCATCCTGCGCAAGATTGCCGAAAACGATTACGGCAACCTGGGCGATACCTCCACGCTGGCCGATCCCAGCGTGGTTGATGACCTGATCGGCAATCGCATGAATCGCTGACCGCCAGGGCTGGGAATCGCCGTGAGCGCGCGCCGGGTTATCGTCGCCGACGACCATCCCTTGTTCCGCGAGGCCCTGGGCCTGGCCCTGCAAAAAGCGCTGGGCCAGGTCGAACTGGTGCAGGCCGGCAACATGGACGAACTGCAGCAGGTCAGCGGCGAGGACAAGAGCGCCGACCTGATCTTGCTGGATCTGCACATGCCCGGCGTGCAGGGATTCTCGGCCCTTGTTTACCTGCGGGCGCATCACCCGGAATTGCCGGTTTGCGTCATCTCGGCCAACAACAATCACAAAGTCATTCAGCGCGCCATGGATCACGGTGCGGCGGCGTTCATACACAAGTCAGCCTCAGTGGATCAGATCCGGGAAGTACTCAACACGGTGCTGGCCGGCGATATCTGGCAGCCCACCGATGAAGATCCACCCGATCCTCACCAGGACGAACTGGAAGTGGCCGAGCGCCTGGGCGAATTGACGCCGCAGCAGTTTCGCGTCCTGATGATGCTGGCCGAAGGCTTGCTGAACAAACAGATCGCTTACGACCTGTGTATTTCCGAGGC
>CAZUTZ010000032.1:0-13465 GCA_964623655.1 uncultured Wenzhouxiangella sp. | reverse complement strand
CGACCGTCTCGACGTGCTGATCAACAACGCCGGCGGCGCGGGACCGAAGCAGACCCTGCAGAAAATTCCCTTCACCGCCGCCCAGGCCAGGGCGTCGGGCGATGGCGAAACCATGTTCCAGGCGGCCATGAATCTGCTCGGCGGACCGTGGAACATGTCGCGCGCGGCGATCCCGGAAATCGCGCCCGGTGGCGCGATCCTCAACGTTTCGACGATCTTCTCGCGCACGCCCTATTTCGGCCGGATTCCCTATGCCGTGCCCAAGTCGGGTCTGAACGCCTTTTCCGAAGCCCTGGCCCGGGAACTCGGCGGCAACGAGCGCGGCATCCGGGTCAATACGATCTTCCCCGGTCCGATCGAGTCCGAGCGCATCGAGTCGGTGTTCGCGGCCATGGACTCGCTGCAAAAGCGCGAGCCCGGCAGCACCGCAGCAGGGTTCAAGGGCCTGATGCTCAACCGCCGCGCCGACGCCCAGGGCAAAATGAATTTCATCTACCCGCGCCCGAGCGACGTGGCCAACACCCTGGTCTGGCTCGCCAGCCCGGAGGCGGAAGCCTTTTCCGGGCACGCCTTCGAGGTCACCAACGGCATGCAGGTGCCCACCCAGAGCCGATCCAAGCTGGTGTCGTGGCCGGACAATCGCCTTGTCGACCTGCGCAAGCGCGTGGTCCTGATTCTGGGTGGGGCGGATGTCGATGAAGCGCTGGAATTCGCCCAGCGAAATCGTGATCGGGGTGCCACCGTGGTGCTGGCTTTCCGCTCGCTCCCGGCACTGGGCGTGGCGCGCGCCCGGCTCGGCGCCGAGGCCGAGCGCCGGGTCCAGCTGACCCACCTCGACCCGCTGCGCGAGGAATCGGTCGATCGCGCTTTCCAGCTGATCGAAGACCAGTTCGGCCGCCTGGACGGGGTGATTGTCCTGCCCGGCACGCCGAACGGCGAACACGGTCATTCGCTGACCAGCGCCGAAGACCGCGATGTCGAAACCTTCATCGACAACGAAATCGTCGCACCCGTCGCCTTTGCCTCGGCCCTGGCGCGGTCCTTGTCCAAACGCATGCAGCTCGACCGCGCACCGGCCATCACTTTCGTCACCAACCCCGACGACGACCACGGCAACCGCTTGAATGACATCAAGCGCGCGGCAGTTGAAGAACTGATCCGCACCTGGCGCTTCGAGGAGGAGCACGCCTGCGAGCAGGGTGAACGCAGCTGGGCCTCGCGGCCGAACCAGATCGTGCGCTTCGACAACAGCGACGCCGACAATCTCGCCTTTGCCGCCGACTGGACCGCAACGCTGAACAACCGCGTGCGGATCATGGACCCGATCAACCTGTGGGTGCCGAAGAACATTCGCCGGGCCACCGGCAAGTCCGCGATGCCGTATTCCATCCAGCGTGTGCTGCCCGGCCTGCACCAGGGCAAGGTCGCCGTGATCACCGGCGGCAGCCTGGGGATAGGCCTGCAGCTCGGCCGCTTCCTGGCCATGGCCGGGGCACAGGTCTTGCTGAGCGCGCGCAGCGAGAACAAACTGGCCGAGGCCCGTGCCGGCATCGTCGAGGAACTGGAGGCCATCGGCTATCCCGACTGCGAGGACCGCGTGCAAATCCTGGCCGGCATCGACGTCGGCAGCGAGGAGCAGCTGCAAAAGCTCTTCGATCACTCCATCGAAGTCTTCGGCCAGGTCGATTACCTGATCAACAATGCCGGCATCTCGGGCGCAGAAGAAATGGTCGTCGACATGACGCTGGAAGCGTGGAACCGCACGCTGGAAGCCAACCTGACCTCGAACTGGTCGCTGATCCGCAAGTACGCGCCGCTGATGAAGCGGCAGGGCTCGGGCCGCATTCTCAATGTATCGAGCTATTTCGGCGGCGAGAAATACCTGGCCGTGGCCTACCCCAACCGCGCCGACTACGCCGTCTCCAAGGCCGGGCAGCGCGCCATGGCCGAAATTCTCTCGCGCCATATGGGACCGGAAATCCAGATCAACGCCATGGCGCCCGGACCGGTGGACGGTGCCCGCCTGCGTGGCCTGGGCGGGGCGCCCGGATTGTTTGCCCGCCGCGGCCGGCTGATCCTGGAAAACAAGCGGCTTAACCGGATCCATCATGCCGTTCTGGCCAGCCTGGAGGAGGTGGATGTCGAGCACATCCTCGAACGCCTGACCGCCAATACCGCAGCGGATCTGGGTGCCTGGGATTCGGCACCGGCGCCCCTGCGCCGACTGGCTGCGCAAGTGAGTGAAGGTCGCGCTACCGCCGCGGCAACGCGCTACCTGATGTCGCGTCCACTGGCCGAAAAGCTCATGAACCGACTGCTGCTGGGTCGCGCCGCCGAACAGGCGCAGGCCGAGCGTTTTCTGGCCGCTTTCACGGCGCCACCCGAAGGTGATTTTTTCGATCAGCGCGATATCGAGCGCACGGCCGATCAAGTCGAGGCCGGGATTCTCAATCGCCTGCACCTGCACAAGATGCCGACCGACGAGCAGGTCGCCCTGTCGACCGTGTTCAGCCTGGCCGACGAGATTGTCAGCGGCGAGACCTTCCATCCCTCGGGCGGCCTGAAGTTCGATCGCTCGGTGACCGAAGGCGAGATGATGCTGCGGCCGGGCGCGGAAGACCTGGCGCAGCTGGCCGGCAAGCATGTGGTGCTGATCGGCGAGGCGCTGCGCGACGAGCTGGCAGCGATCGCCCACGGCGTTCTCGCGCAGAAGGTGGCCAGTCTCCATGTGCTGACCCGCTCGGCGGAAACGGCCGACAGCCTGCGCGCCGAAATCGAAGCGCCGGAGGCCAGCGTCAGCGTGGAAGCCATCGGCGACGACCTGGAAGCCGGACTGGACGCCGCCCGCGCGCGCAGCGGGCGCATCGACGCGGTCGTCAGCACGCCATTTGCGCGCCTGCCGCTCAACCCGCTGGCCGCCGAAGCCGGCGGCAGCTGGGACCGCGTGCTCTCGCGTGAGGCCTTCGCGCGCCTGCTCGATGAACAGCTCACCCATCACTTCCGCATCGCGCGCAAGTGCGCGCTGCTGCCGCGCTGCCAGATCGTGCTGGTCACGCCGGAAACCTCGCGTGCCTCGACCCGCGAGGAATTCGCCCTGGCTTTGTTCATCAAGAATTCGCTGCATGCGTTCACCGTGACCCTGGGGGTGGAAGGCGAGCGACTGCCGACCGAGCCGGCGGTCAACCAGGTCCAGCTCACCCGCCGGGCGCGCACCGAGGAGCCGAGCAACGATCAGGAAATGGCAGAGGAAATGGAGCGCATCGTGCAGGCCGTGCTGTTGTGCTGCGTGCCGGCGATCAGCCCTTCCCAGAGCCGCTACCTGGCCCGGATCTTCCGCGGCAACGCCGTGACCGTGTAAAAGAAGCGGTCACGGCCCGGCGCGACGCAGCACCGGCCTGAACGCACCGAAGAGCCCGAGTAATCCGTTAGACTGCGCCGCCATGGATATCGTCCAAGCCGCCCTCCTGGCCCTGATCCAGGGCCTGACCGAGTTCTTGCCGGTCTCCAGCCAGGCTCACCTCGTGGTGTATTCCCTGTTTACCGGGCAGGAATATCAGGGTCTGGACTACGACATCCTGCTGCACGCCGGCTCGCTGGTCGCCGTGGTGACTTATTTCCGGCACGAGTTGTGGTCGATGGCGCGCGAGTGGACGGCGGCGGTGACCGGCGGCCAGAGCACGGCCGACTCGCAGCTGGCCTGGTGGATCATCATCGGGACCATCCCGGCCGGCATTCTCGGACTGCTGCTGAAGGACCTGGCCGAAGAAGCCCTGCGCAGCCCGCTGATCATGGGATCGGCGCTGATCGGCTTTGGCCTTTTGCTTGGCCTGGCCGACTGGCGTCATCGCGGGGAACGGGACGAATACAGCCTGAAACTGAAAGACGTGCTGATCATCGGCTTCTCCCAGGCACTGGCGCTGATACCCGGCACCTCGCGCTCCGGCATCACCATCACCGCCGGACTGTTCCTGGGCATGAGCCGCGAGGCCTCGGCCCGATTTTCCTTTCTGCTGTCGGTGCCGATCATTACCGCGGCCAGCCTGCTCGGCGTTCGCGACTTGCTCGGTCGCGGCATGGAGACCGAGCCTGATGCACTGGTGGTGGGCTTTGTCGTCGCCACGATCAGCACCTACGCCTGCATCCACTACTTCCTGGCCTTGATCAAGCGTATCGGCATGCAGCCTTTCGTCGCCTATCGCGTCATTCTCGGCCTGGTGCTGCTGTCGTTCTTTGTCCCCTGGGGCGGACAGTGAACGCGCTCAATCGGTCGCTGCTGGCAGTAGTGATCGGCACAGGAATCGCGATTGTTCTGGCCGAAGCCATTCTCGCCCTGCTGGTCCTGGTGTCGGGATTTGAACCGCTGCTGCCAACGCTGGCCGCCGGCGAAGCGCTGCGCGGTGCGGCGCTGGTGCTGCTCGGTCTTGTCTGGTTATGGGCCGCGGCCGCCGGCGGCGCGGTCACCGCAGGTTTGAGCCAACACCCGTTGCTGGCCGTGCCCGTCGGCCTGGCCTGCGGCATTCCGGTGGGGTTCACCGCGCTGGTGGGCCTGCTGCCGGCCGCATGGGCGCTGGCGCTGGCCTTGAGCCCCGTCCTGGGCTGCCTGCTGGGCGCTCGGGCCGTGGTGCAACTCCAGCGCCGCGACCGGGCCGAGGCGGTCAACGCTTGGAGCGGTCAGGCTGAGCTATAATCGCCGTCCGCAGATCGGGCCGCCAGCGGGCTGATCTGGCTTAACCAAGCTCAATGACTCAGCACAGCCCAAGAGGTCAGAAAAGCGTGTCAGCCGTAGACGACCAACTCTTTCTCAAGCGCTTCAGCCTGGTGCTGATGGTCCTGGCCATCTTCGCAGTGGTCATCCTGGTCCTGTCGCTTGCCTTGCATAACACCTTGTACCGGCCTGAGCCACCCGTCAGAGAAGCGGCGCGCTCGCAGCGCCTGGCGCCGGTCGCCGGCGTGTTTTCAGGTGAAACCGGTCGCGCGGCGGCCATGGCCCGGGAAGCGGCGGATGCGGCGG
The DNA here is from genome assembly GCA_964623655.1 of uncultured Wenzhouxiangella sp. Lineage (GTDB taxonomy): Bacteria > Pseudomonadota > Gammaproteobacteria > Xanthomonadales > Wenzhouxiangellaceae > Wenzhouxiangella. The sequence continues at coordinate 8,454 of CAZUTZ010000032.1, read as the reverse complement.
CCGAGCCGGTCGCGGCGTTCGACGGATCTCTGGACGGCGGGCTGATCTATGAGCGCGCCTGTCAATCCTGTCATGTCTCCGGCGCGGCCGGTGCGCCGCTGATGGTGGCCGAAGAATGGGAAGGCCGACTTGAGCAGGGGATGGACACCCTGGTCGAACATGCCATCAACGGCATCGGCGCCATGCCGCCGAGAGGCGGTCGCTCGGACCTGACCGACGAGCAGGTCCGGGTTTCGGTCGAGTACATGGTTGACATGCTCGATTAAGCAGCCCCTGGCGGCGCAATCGTTTACCCGAACATCTGCGTTATCATGACTTCTGTCACGGAGGAAGGGCGTCGCAAGCCGAGCATCATGGTGGATCCACAGCAATTCCCCACGGATTTGTCCGAGGTGTTCCTGACCGGGCCGGCCGGCAAGCTCGACTGTCTCATCGACGTCCCGGAGCCGGAGCTTCAGCGCCCGGCAACAGCGGTGATCTGCCACCCGCACCCGCTGCACGGCGGCACCATGCGCAACAAGGTGGTCACCATCATCGAGCGCGCCCTGCGCGAACTGGGCCTGCAGACCGTACGTTTCAATTTCCGCGGGGCCGGTGACAGCGAGGGCGAATACGACGAGGGCAACGGCGAAATCGAGGACCTGATGACGGTCGCGGAGTGGGTGCAAACCACCCGCCCGTCCGATGATCTGTGGCTGGCCGGCTTTTCGTTTGGCGCTTATGTCACGCTTAAAGGGGCGCAGAACCTGCCCGTTCGACAGATGATCACGATTGCGCCGCCGGTTGAGCGCTATGGCTTCGAGCACCTGCAGCCGCCCAATTGCCCGTGGCTGGTCGTGCAAGGCGACGAGGATGACGTTGTCTCGGCAACGGCCGTGCGGAAATGGGCCGACAAGCTGGATGAGCCGCCCAACCTGATCATCATGGAGGGCGCCGACCATTTCTTCCACCGCCGGCTGATGGACCTGCGCGGTCTGATCAAGAATCACGTCCAGTCCAACCTGCCCTGAGCGGGCGCTCTACGGCTCGATGGATCAGAAGGCAAACGGCCCCCTGGTTCGCTGGCAGACGCTGATCGACTCGGCTCGACTGCAGGAAGACGACCGGCAGCGACTCGCGGTGGAACGACTGCAGGACCTGTTTGAACGATTGCTGGCCCCGCGCCCGCGTATGTTCACCCGCCTGCGCCGCCGTGGCGACCGGGCCCAGGTCAAGGGGATTTACCTGCACGGTGCGGTGGGTCGCGGCAAGACCATGCTTATGGATCTGTTTGCCGACAGCCTGCGCGAGGCCGGGATTGCCGTCGACCGGCTGCATTTCCATCGCTTCATGGACCAGACCCATCAACGCCTGAAGGCGCTGGAGGGTCGACGCGATCCACTCAAACACATCGCCTCGGAGACTGTTGCGCAGTACCGCGTGCTGTGTTTCGACGAATTTCACGTCAGCGACATCGGCGATGCCATGGTGCTCGGCGAGCTGCTGAAAGCACTGTTCGAGCGCGGCCTGACCATGGTCGCGACCTCCAACACGGCCCCCGAAATGCTCTATGCCGAGGGTCTGCAACGCGCCCGCTTCCTGCCCGCCATCGAGGCCATTGAAACCCACTGCGAGGTGTTCAAGCTGGATGCCGAAGAGGACTACCGCCTGCGCGAGCTGATTCGTCATCCGACCTGGCTGGCGCCGCAGAGTGCGCAAAGCCTGGATGAACTGGCCGATGAATTTCGGGCTCTGGCGGCCGGTGAATCGGTCTCGAGTGCACCGCTGAAAATTCGCGGGCGAGACATTCGGCCGCTGAAACGGGCCGGTTCAGTCGCCTGGTTCGATTTCGACACCCTGTGCCGGGGTCATCGCTCGAGCAACGACTACATCGACTTGAGTCGACGCTTTTCAACGCTGATTGTGCAGGATGTGCCCGATCTCGACGACACCGACAGCAACGCGGTTCGTCGCTTCATTCATCTGGTCGACGAATGCTACGACCGATCGGTGAAATTGATCATTGCCGCAGCCGCGCCCATTGTGGACATCTATCAGGGCCGGAGCCTGGCCCAGCCCTTCGAGCGCACCGTATCCCGGCTGATCGAAATGCAAAGCCGGGACTATCTGGCCCAGCCCCACCGGCCCTGAACCGGAATTTCCCGACCCGGGTCTGTTTTCAGGCTGATTCCGAATCGCCGGGCGTGCGCGTGACCAGGCTGTCGATGACGTGGCCGACATAGGCGTCGAATTCCGGCTCGTCGCGCTCCGGCACCAGGTGCTGCGCCTGCAGCTGCAGGTAGCCGACGTAGCCTGAATACACCAGCGTCGCGCGCCGGCGCGCATCGTCCGGCGATAAGCCCAGTTCGGCGAAGGCATCGCTCAAGTAATCGATGCGCCGCGAGGTCACGCGCTTGACCACCGGTCCGACGCACGGGTTTTCCGGCACCGCACACAAGGCCAGGTAAATGCGATGCGTCAGGGTCTGCCGGGTGGTGGCCCAGACAAAACGGGCCAGACGTTCGGCCGGCTGGGCCTCGGCTTTGAGCGAGCGCTGCAGATGATCGGCGTCCTGCGCTTCCCAGCGGCGCAAGGCGGCGCTCAGGAGTTCATCGCGGCCGGGAAAATGCCAGTAAAAGCTGCCTTTGGTGATTTTCAGCCGGCGCGCCAGCGGCTCGACGGCGAGTGCTGCCACACCCTTGTCGGCGATCAGCGCCAGGGCCGCCTTTTCCCAGTCTTCAGGCGTCAGTGAGACCCTGTTCGGGGATTCCTGATTTGCAGCCACTGCTTTGCTCATGAAAAGATGGTAGCTGATCTGTCGATCCCCCGGTGCAATCGCTCAAAAAGCGTCCCGGTCAACTTCACTGTATGAGCATTGACTAACATGAAGACCACCCCCATACTGGAGCGTATGGAAGCAGTTCGCAAACTCAACGATGACATCCGCCGCCGTCAGATCTGGACCGATGACGGTATCCGCCTGCATCTGCGCTATTACGGCGACGATCGAGCGCCCTGCGTGCTGATGGCCCACGGCTTCGGCCAGACCCAGTACGCCTGGGAAAACACAGGCTGGCAACTTGCCGCCGCCGGCTGGCAGGCGGTCAGTTACGACGCGCGCGGGCACGGCGAAAGTGATCGAGCGCCCAGCGGCGAATACGATTTCGAGCACTTCGTTGAAGACTTCCGGCGAGTGTGCGATTCCCTGCCCAACACGCCCATTGTCATCGGCGCTTCCATGGGGGGCCTGACCGCCCTGCTGGCTCACGCCGAAAAGCCCAAAGTCGATATCCAGGCCATGGTTCTGGTTGACATCGCCCCGCGCTGGGATGAGCGTGGCGTGGCGGCGATGCTTTCTTTCATGCGCCAGCACCCCGAGGGCTTCGCCACGCTGGACGAAGCCAAGGAAGCGGTGCGTGCTTTCCTGCCGCATCGTCGTCGCAATACCAGCGGCAGCGGCCTGAGCCGCAACCTCCGCCAGGCGCGCAACGGCCGGTGGTACTGGCACTGGGACCCGGCCATGCTGGCTTTGGCTGAAAAATCTTCCAATTTGCAGTCGCGGCTGAAATCAGCCAGTCGGCGGCTGAAAATCCCGACCCTGCTGGTTGCCGGCGGCATGAGCGAGCTGATCGGCGCCGAGCACGTGTCGGAGTTCCGCAAGCTGGCACCCCATGCGGAAACCGTCGAGGTTGGCGACGCGGCCCACATGGTGGCCGGTGACGCCAACGATCATTTTCTGTCCGCCATTACGCCGTTTTTGCGGCGTCAGGCCGGTCAAGGAGCGAAAGCATCATGATGACCCTCTTGTTTTTTGCCGCCGTTCTCGCTACCGCCATCGTCTGCGCCTTTTTCAAGGTCAAAGTACCGGTGTGGACCGGCGCCATTGGCGCTGTCCTGCTGGCTTTCACGGTCACAGGCCAGCCGGGCTGGATCGCGCTGACGCTGACCTGGGTGGTGTTCCTGGCCGTGGCCATCCCCATGAATCATCGGCCGTGGCGGCGCCAGTTCCTGTCGCAGCCGATCCTCAAGGCCTTTGCCGGCATGGTGCCGCAGATTTCCGAGACCGAGCAAGTCGCGCTGGAAGCCGGTACCGTCGGCTTCGAAGGCGAGTTGTTTACCGGCAAGCCGCGCTGGCATCAGTTGATCAAAAAACCCCTGCACGAACTGACCGTCGAGGAGCAGGCTTTTCTCGACGGGCCCGTCGAAGACCTGTGCGACATGATCGATGAGTGGGAGATCAGCCATTACCGCGCCGATCTGCCCGAACCGGTCTGGGAGCATCTGAAAAAGCACGGCTTTTTGGGCATGATCATCCCCAAGGAATACGGCGGCCTGGGTTTTTCCGCAGTCGCCCACCGCGCCGTGCTGGAAAAAGTGGCCGGCATGAGTTCCACCCTGGGCTCGGTGATTGCCGTTCCCAATTCGCTCGGTCCGGCCGAGCTGCTGTTGCACTACGGCACCTCCGAGCAGAAGGACCACTACCTGCCGCGACTGGCCGACGGGCGCGAGATCCCGTGCTTCGGCCTGACCAGCACCACCGCCGGGTCCGACGCCACTTCAATTTCCGACTACGGCGTGGTTTGCAAGGGCGAATGGCAGGGTCAGGAGACCCTGGGCATCCGCCTGAGCTTCGAGAAGCGCTACATCACCCTGGCGCCTGTGGCGACCGTGGTCGGCCTGGCCTTCCGCCTTTACGACCCCGACGGTCTGCTGGGCGATACCGAGGACATCGGCATCACCCTGGCTTTGCTGCCGCGCGAAACCCCGGGGATGCAGATCGGACGGCGTCATTTCCCGCTCAATAACCCGTTCCCGAACGGTCCCATCGTCGGCAAGGATGTATTCATCCCGCTTGACTATCTGCTCGGCGGCACCGAGTACGCCGGCCAGGGCTGGCGCATGCTGGTCGAATCCCTGTCGGTCGGCCGCGCCATTTCGCTGCCGTCTTCTTCGACCGGCGGGGCGAAGTCGGTGGCCTTGGCGACCGGCGCCTATGCACGCATCCGCAAGCAGTTCAACATGCCGATTGGCCGCTTTGAGGGCGTCGAAGAGGCCCTGGCCCGGATTGCCGGCTACACCTACGGCATCAGCGCGCTCAGTCGCCAGACCGCATCGGCCGTCGACGACGGCGAAAAACCGGCCGTGCCCGGCGCCATCGCCAAGTACTGGGCCACCGAGCTCAGCCGCGAGGTCATCAAGGACGCCATGGACATCCATGGCGGCAAGGGCATCATCCTGGGACCGAAGAACTACCTGGGCCGCGGCTGGCAGGGTGCGCCGATCTGGATTACGGTCGAAGGCGCGAACATTTTGACCCGTTCTTTGATGATCTTCGGCCAGGGTGCGATTCGCTGCCATCCCTATGTGCTGAAGGAACTCGAAGCGCTGCAGATTGAAGACGAAGCAGAGCGCCTGAAAACGTTCGATCACCTGCTGTTCGCCCATGTCGGACACAGCATCTCGTGCGCGGTGCGCTCCATGGTGCTCGGCGCGAGCTCCGGCCGCTTTGCCGCGGTGCCGGGCGATCGCAAGACGCGCAAGTACTACCGCAAGATGAGCCGTTACTCGGCCGCTTTCGCCTTCCTGGCCGACATCGCCATGCTGACCTACGGCGGCAAGCTCAAGCAGAAAGAGAAAATCTCGGCTCGTCTCGGCGATGCGCTGAGCCAGCTCTACATTTGCTCGGCCATGCTGCGCCGCTTCGAGCAGGAAGGCCGTCCAGCGGCCGATCAGCCCATCATGGCCTGGGCCTTTCACGATGCCATCCACCGCACCCAGAACGCCCTGTCCGGCGTGATCGACAACTACCCGTTCGCCTGGGTCCGTCCGCTGCTGCGTCTTGCCGTCTTTCCGACCGGCCGCAACGAGCGCGCACCCAATGACCGGCTGGGCCACAAGGTCGCTGCCCTTCTGCTGTCGCCGTCGGAGACCCGCGACCGTCTGACTCGCGGTATCTACACCTCGGATCGTGCCGGCCACCCGATCGGCGTGATGGAAATCCTGCTGCCCAAGGTCATCGCGGCCGAGCCGCTGGATCGCAAATTGCTCAAGGCACTGCGCAGCGGCGAAATCGGCGGCCGCACCTACGAAGAGCAGGTGGCCCAGGGGCATGAAATGGGCCTGCTCAGCGACCAGGACGTCGAGCTGCTGCTCGAGGTGCGCAAGCGCAGCCTGGAGATCGTGGCCGTCGACGACTTTGACCACGAAGAGCTGCAGGCTGGTCTGACCCCTTCCGGCGAGGCAGCGCGCTCGGAGCAACGCGAAGCAGCCTGAGCAGCTATACTTCCCGCACACAACAGTTCGCAGGTGTCCCGGGCGCTGACGCGTCCGGGGTGAAACGGGAAACCGGTGCAAATCCGGTGCTGCCCCCGCAACTGTGATCGGTATCGATGACCCTCGTCATCGGTGAGGGCCCGGCAATCCACTCTGGCAAACAGGGGAAGGACGGGCTCCGGGAGGTCGACCATTCGGCCTGCTACCGAGAGTCAGGAGACCGGCCTGCGTGGACACGATTACCGGATTGCGGTGGGCGATCGAGGTTCGGTGGCGGCAGACCCTCTTCGCCCGCCCGCTGTTCCTTGCGACTCCACCTCTCCCGGTCAATGCGCGGGTGAGCGCGAGGAACCCATACCAATGTACACACGTTTCAGCATCGGCCCGATCGCGGCCGGCTTGTTTTTTTCCGTCTGTTCCGTCGCTGCCGAAACACAGGTTGACGACACCATCGTTGTAACCGCCGGTCGCACCGATCAGGCGCTGGATCAGGCACTGGCCAGGACCAGCGTCATCAGCCGTGAGGACATCGAGCTGTCCCAGGCGCCCGATCTGCTCGAATTGCTGCGCCAGCAGGCCGGCGTCGACGTCATCCGAACCGGCGGGCCCGGCGGTCAGACCAGCCTGTTTCTGCGCGGCTCGAATTCCAACCATGTCCTGGTGCTGATCGACGGCGTGCGCGTGGCCGCCGCCGGCACCGGTGCCTTTGCCTGGGAACTGGTCGACGTCGCCCTGGTCGAGCGCATCGAAATCGTGCGCGGCCCGCGCGCGGCGCGCTGGGGATCGGATGCCATCGGCGGCGTTATTCAGATCTTTACCCGCCAGGGCGACGGCGTCCAGGCTCGCGCCGGTTATGGCCGCTATCGCGATCGGGCGCTGAGCGCCAGCGTTGGCAGCTCTGCCGCAGGACTGACCCTGGCCGGTCGCCGGGTCGGCGGATTTTCGGCCCAGAACGAGCGCGGTTTTGCCTTCGATCCCGATGACGACGGGCTCGAGTTGAACAGCGCAGCCGCCGGTGGCGCGTCACGCCTGGGCGGCGGGGTGCTGGACTGGAATGCGCGCGCCAGCGACGGCGAGATCGAGTTCGATCAGGGCGTTTCCGATGTCACCAACTATGCCCTGCGGCTGGAATACGAGCTCGACGCCGTCGGCGCCTGGCGCTGGTCAGGCAACACCGCCCTGTATCGCGACCGCCTGAAGACCCGCACCCAGTTCGGAGAGAGCGAAAACAACACCCGCAGAGTCCAGGCCGGCTTGATCGGCGAGAACAAGATCGGAGCGAACTCGGCCTGGCTGCTGGGCGTCGATGCCTGGCAGGAGTCCGGTGTGGATCGCGGCAACTGGTCGGATTCACGCTATAACCTGGGCGCCTGGACCGGCCTGGACGGCAGCCAGGAGGCTTTCGATTACGAATTCAGCCTGCGCGCGGATCGCGATGAACTGTTCGGCAGCGCGCTGACGGGCAATCTCGCGGCCGGCTGGCGGCCGACCGAAGCCTGGCGCGTTTTCGCCTCCGTCGGCCGAGCGTTTCGCGCACCCAACTTCAACCAGCTTTTCTCGCCCGGCTTTTTCGGCGCTTTTGCCGGCAATCCGGACCTCGACCCTGAAACCTCCGTGTCGCTGGAAACCGGCGCGGACTGGCAGCTGGCGCCCGCAGCACGTCTTTCCGTGAGCCTGTTTCAGACCCGCATCGACGATCTGATTGACTTCGCCGGCGACGAATTCCAGGCCATCAACATCAATCGAGCGCGCATCCAGGGCGTGGAGCTGGCCTATCGACTGAGCTCAGACCATTGGCGCGGCCAGGCTCAGCTGACCTGGCAGGATGCCGAAGATCGGGACACCGGACTGGCTTTGCTGCGACGGCCCGAGCAGAAAGGCAGCCTCAGCCTGGATCGACTGCTGGCCGGCAGCCACTGGCTGGGCCTGGAAGTGGTGTATGTCGGTGATCGGGTCGACGTCGGCCGCGTTGATCTGCCCTCCCACACGCTGATCAACCTGCGCGGCGGCTGGCAGTTCAGCGAACGGCTGCGTCTGGAGAGTCGACTGGAAAACGCCGGCGACCGCTTCTACGAACCGGCATTCGGTTTCAATGCCGCCGGTCGGGCGCTATTCGTGGCCTTGCATTACCGTAGCTAGCGAAACAGCGGACCGGCCTCGCCCCATCACCGGGGCGGGCCCGGCAACGATTCAGAACATGCC
>CAZUTZ010000031.1:0-13484 GCA_964623655.1 uncultured Wenzhouxiangella sp. | reverse complement strand
AGCCTGCGGCGCCACCGCCAAACCCTCAGCGCCCTGCCGGTGCAGGCCGAAACGCACATCGACCCCGCCCTGAACGAATACCGGGTTGCTGAACTGATGGCCACGGCGCGTGCGCAGGCCGCCGAGCTTGGGATGGAGGTGCCTCCAGAGCATGCATTCGCCGATCCGGCCAAGTTTCTGCAGACTTTTCTTGACTGGTTTCCGACTGTGCTGGCGCACTGGCAGGGCGGTCGGCTGGTCGATGCCGAAAATGGCTCATGGCCGGATTTTCGCCAGCGAGTGCATGCGCCGGTGGCCGGCTGGCGTTCCCAGCTCGAAGCCGGAAGAAATGTCGTCGTGGTCAGCTCGGCCGGAGTGATCAGCACGCTGGTTGCGGACCTGCTCGACAAGGAAGAAAGCTGGCAGCGCTCGGTGAATGTGAGCTTGTACAATGCTTCATGGACCGAGCTTGAACTCATGTCTTGCGGCGGCTGGCGGGTCGTGAAGCTGAACTGCGTGCGCCATCTGTCGACGGCCGGACTGGTCACCCAAGCTTGAAGGTCGTTGCGCCGTTCGTCTTGCGAAGGAGGAAAAAATGAACCAGCCCGTCGTTGTGATCACCGGATCCAGCCGCGGAATCGGGCGCGCGAGTGCCGAGCTTCTGGCCTCACGCGGGTGTCGGGTTGTGGTGTCCAGCCGTAGCCGGGATAGCTGCGAGCCGGTTGCCGAAGCCATTCGATCGGCCGGCGGGGAAGCTCACGCCATACCGTGCCATATCGGCCAGGAAGACCAGCTGGGCGGGCTCATCGAGGGGGCCGTGGCGGCTTTCGGCCGCCTTGATGCGGTGGTCATGAACGCGGCCAGCAATCCCGTTTACGGGCCGTCGGATCAGGTCGATCAGCAGGCCTTCGATGTCATCATGCGCAACAACGTGTTCAGTGCCATGCGCTTGGCCCACCTGTCGCGGCCGCACCTGAAAGCCGCCGGCAGCGGGTCGGTCGTCCTGGTGTCTTCGATTGCCGGCCTGTTCGGCAACCGCATGATCGGCGTTTACGGTATGTCCAAGGCGGCGGAAAATCAGCTTGTGCGCAATCTGGCGCTGGAACTGGGCGGCGACGGCATTCGGGTCAACGCCGTTGCTCCCGGACTGGTCAAGACGGATTTCGCTCGCGCGCTACTGGAAGATGAGCGCATGGTGCGTTATTTTGAATCCACCACGCCGCTGCGCCGGCTGGCCGAGCCGGCCGATATCGCACGGGTGATCGCATTTTTGTGCGGTCCGGATTCCGGCTGGCTGTCGGGGCAGGTGATTACCGCCGACGGCGGACTGTCGGTGACCGGCGGATTTTGATTCAACCGGGAGGCGCGACAATTCAGGTCATGAGATTCGCTTTGCTGCTGCTGGCACTGTGCCTGTTTGCGCCCCTGGCCTCGGCGCAGGTCTATACCTACGTGGACGAAAACGGCATTACCGTGTTCACCGACCGCAAGCCCGACACCGACCGCTACCGGGTGCGCAATCTCGGCTGTTTCGGAACCTGCCGGAGGGGCGTGGACTGGAATCGTACGCCGCTGTTCAACGGCCGTTTCAATGTCGAAATCCAGACGGTCAGCGACGTCTTCGGAGTCGACGCGGCGCTGATTCGCGCGGTCATGCATGCCGAATCCTGGTTTGAGCCGGACGCGGTGTCCCACGCCGGTGCGCAAGGGCTGATGCAGCTGATGCCGGCAACCGCGCGCCGTTTTGGTGTTGCCAACGTGTTTGATCCGCTGGACAACATCACCGGCGGGACAGCGTATCTCGCCTGGCTGATGGAAGAATTCGAGGGCGACTTGCCGCGGGTGATCGCGGCCTACAATGCCGGAGAAAACGCGGTCCGCCGGCATAACGGAATTCCTCCATTTCCTGAGACTCAGGAATACGTTCGCCGGGTCAAGATCCTGCTGCAGCGATACCGTCTCGGAGGCTGATCAGCGCACCACGGTCACGCTGCAACGCGCGAAGTCGACCACGCGCTTGGCCACCGACCCCATCAGCAAACGCTCGAACAGTCCCTTGCTGCGGTGCCCCACCACGATGTGATCGGCGCGAATACGACCAGCCAGCGCCAGCAGTTCCTCGACGGGATGCCCTTCAAGCAAATGCAGTTGGACCGCTACCCCGGCCTCGTCGGCTTCGGCCTCGCTCTGCGCGAGCGCCCTTCGCATACGTTCCCTCACCCGCTCGGTCAGCGCGGCCAGTTCCTGAGGCTCGGCCATTTCCAGTTCGGCGCCGTGCACCGCGGCGCACACGTGCAGACTCGCACCGGTGGACTGGGCCAGGGCAAGCGCGAAATTGAAAGCCTTGGCCGATTGCGCGGACCCGTCCACGCCGGACAGGATGCATTGAGTCATGCGACTGCTCCCTGATATTTCTACCAGTACAGTCTACTGCGGACAGTCGCGGGAGATGACGCGGTGGGGAAGAGCGAGCCGACCCTGCTGAGCGCGGTCGGCTTTGGGGCCTGGCGAAGCAAGAAAACTTGCCACCAGGCCTGCTGGATGAATGTCAGGCTGACATGCCGCGCAGATGCTGGTTCAGGCGCGACTTGTGCCGAGCGGCCTTGTTCGCGTGCATAATGCCCTGCGAAACGGAACGGTCAATGGCTGGAACCGCTGCCTTGTAGGCTTCCTCTGCAGCGCTCTTGTCCCCGGACTCGATGGCGCGCAGGACTTTCTTGATCTTGGTGCGAACGTGGGAACGCAAAGCCTGATTGTGCTGGCGATGACGCTCGGCCTGCCGGGCTCGCTTGCGGGCGGAAACGCTGTTGGCCACTGGGTGCTCCTGAAATTGTTGATAAGAAAGATAGCCGTGTATTGTCCGATGGAATCGAGTCCGCGTCAAGGAGGAACGGTGGTTCACAGGTTCCTCGGCCAATGAGTCTGCTGCGCTCGACGTTCAACTTTGGTTCCATGACCCTGATTTCCAGGATCCTGGGGTTTGTCCGGGATATGGTGCTGGCGCGCTGGTTCGGGGCCAGCGCGGCCACCGACGCCTTCTTTGTGGCTTTCAAGATTCCCAATTTCCTGCGCCGGCTGTTTGCCGAGGGCTCGTTTTCGCTGGCCTTTGTGCCCGTGCTGGCCGAATGGCGCGAGCGTGAAGATCCGGCCGAGCTCAAGGCGCTCATCGATGCCACGGCCGGCGCGCTGATGGCGGTGCTGCTGATCATCACCGCGCTGGGCGTGGCCGGAGCGCCCTGGATCGTGCGGGTTTTTGCCCCCGGCTTCATGGCCGATCCGGAACAGCTGGCCCTGGCGACCGAGCTGTTGCGCATCACGTTTCCGTATCTGCTGTTCATCGCGCTGACCGCGCTGGCCGGCGGCATTCTCAATACCTTCGGGCGCTTCGCCCTGCCGGCTCTGACGCCCGCTCTCCTGAACGTGGCCATGATCGTGGCGGCGATCGGCTTCAGCTCGCAGTTCGATGAGCCGGTGAAGGCGCTGGCCTGGGGTGTGTTCGCTGCCGGGGTCCTGCAGCTCAGCGTCCAGCTCCCGGCGCTGACGCGTCTGGGTGTGCTGCCGCGCCCGCGCTGGGGCTTTGCCCATGCCGGTGTCCGGCGCATCATGCGCCTGATGGTGCCGACCCTGTTCGGTTCTTCGGTGGCCCAGATCAATCTGCTGCTGGACGTGCTGATCGCCTCGCTGCTGATTTCCGGCAGTCTGAGCTGGCTTTACTACGCCGACCGCCTGATGGAGTTTCCGCTGGGCTTGTTCGGCGTGGCGCTGTCGACGGTGATTCTGCCCAGTCTGGCCAGCCTGTACGCACGCGCCGACTACGCCCGCTTTCGCGCCACGCTGGACTGGGCGGTTCTGCTCGGGCTGGTCATCGGCGTGCCGGCGGCCGTGGGGCTGGCCGTGCTGGCCCAACCGCTGGTCACCACGCTTTTCCAGTATGGCGCTTTCGAGCCCGCCGACGTTGAAATGGCCGCCGTGGCCCTGCTCGCCTACTGCGCCGGCCTGCCGGCTTTCATCGGGGTGAAGATTCTCGCGCCGGCCTATTTTTCGCGCCAGGACACGCGCACCCCGGTGCGGATCGCGGTCACCGCCCTGGTGGCCAACATGGGGCTGAACATCGTCTTCGTGATTTTGCTGAGCTGGCAGCTGGCCGGCCGCGATTTCGGTGACGGCCTGCTGGCGACTCTGGCGGCCAATCCGGGCGCCCACGTCGCCCTCGCGCTGGCCTCGAGCGTATCGGGCTGGCTCAACATGATCCTGCTGTGGCGCAACTTGCGGGCACCGGGCCTGGCGCCTGTGCTGGTGCCGAAGCGGTTGGCGCAGGTCCTGACCGCCAGCGCGGTCATGGCGCTGGCGGTGCTGACTCTGTTGCCGGAGCAGGCGCTATGGCTGGCCGCCGGTCCGGTCCAGCGCGCGGCCTGGCTGGCGGGGATGGTCGCGCTGGGTGCGGCAGCCTATGCGCTGGCCCTGCTGGCGCTGGGAATTCGCCCGAGGCACCTGCTGCGGCCGAGAGCCGTGAAAAGTTGATCCCGGATTTTGAGCCTTTACTCGTCCAGACCCGTCGCGCAAGCCGGCGCTCGGGCTTTTTCGTGCAGGAAAGCGGTGGCCTGACGCATGGCGGACCGGCGGGTGAGGAAGGCCGTGGTATGCCCGCGCAGCCGCATGCCGTAGAGCTCGGAATGCGCGCCAGAGTCGAGCAGGGCCTGATGCATGGCCTCTGCCTGTTCGAAAGGCACCATTCGGTCCAGGGTGCCGTGAAACAGGAAAAAGGGCGGGGCGTTCGGGCTCACGTGCGTGATCGGCGAGGCCCGGCGATAGGCATCGGGCGAATCACTGCGAGTGGTTCCAAGGAGTTGTTGCAGCAGCGGCCCGTCTTCATCGAAGCGCAGGAAATCGGCCGGGATGCCGCCGGCGACGACGGCGAAAAGGCACGGTTCGTCGGCGCGCCGGTGCTCGCCAGCACCGCGCGCCAGCGCCGCCATGGCGGCCAGATGGGCACCGGAAGAAAAGCCGACCAGGCCGATACGGTCGGCATCAATCGAGAAACGCTCGGCATTTTCACGGGTCCAGGCGATCGCTGCTTCGACGTCGGCTTGCTGCGCCGGAAAGCGGTGTTCGGGGGCGAAGCGATAGTCGATATTGACGGCTGCCAGGCCGTGGCGGGCCAGGTTTTTCGAAAGTCGCGTCATGTCGGCGCGGCTGCGATCTTCCCAGCCGCCGCCGTGGATGACGATCACGGCCGGGACCGGTTGCGGACGGTCGGCCGGCAGATAAACGTCTGTCTCGAGCGTCTGCGGCCAGTCGGGGGGTGAAAAACGCTCATTTTCATGGGCGATCACCTCATGCCGGGCAGCGGGCAACGGGCGCTCCGCGCCGTTTTGGTGATGCGCGCAGGCCGTGAGCAAAAGCGCTGACAATAAACAAACGACCGATTTCATTGCGGGATACTGCTGGATCCTAGGGCAACATGGAAGCACGGTCGCATGAATGCGGAGTGCCGTCCAGATGACCTCTGGCTCCAGCCGCCGGTAGTACAATCGCCGCTTGAAATCGCGCTCGCCCATGAAACTGATCCGTACGCTCTCTGCTGCTTCGGCCGACACGCCCGCGGTTGCCCTTGCCATTGGCAACTTCGACGGTCTGCACCGCGGCCATCAGGCCCTGATCAACGCGGTGCTGGCCCGGGGGCCGGCGCTGGTCCCGGCGCTGATGTGCTTCGAGCCCCTGCCGGCGACGTTGTTTCGGCCGGATGTGCCCTTGCCGCGGCTGATGAGCGTGCGTGACCGCCTGAGGGTCTGTCGCCGTCTCGGCGTGCAGCGGGTTTTCATGCCGCGTTTCAACCGCGCTTTTGCCGCGCTCAGTCCCGAGGAATTCGTCAGCCGCGCCATCGTGGCGGCGGCAAAGGCCAAGCTGGTGGTAGTCGGTGCCGATTTCCGCTTCGGCGCGCGCGCTGCCGGGGATGCCGGTTTGCTCGAAAGGCTGGGTCGGCAACACGGCTTCGCCGTCGAGGTGATCGAGCCGGTTCGCCACCAGGCCGACAAGATTTCTTCCAGCCAGATCCGCGCACTGCTGGCCGCAGGCGACATCCAGCCAGCGGCGAACTTGCTCGGTCATCCCTACACCATCTCCGGGCGCGTGCTGCGCGGTCAGCAGCTGGGCCGACGACTGGGGTTCCCCACCGTCAACCTGAGACCGCCGCGGCCGCCGGCGCTGGCCGGCGTATTCGCCGTCCGGGTCAGCGGCAGCGGGCTGGAGGCGCAGGCCGGTGTTGCCAACCTGGGCCGGCGGCCGACCGTCGCCGGAACCGACTGGCTTCTGGAAGCACATTTGTTCGACTTCGCCGGCGACCTCTACGGCCGGCACCTGGAAGTCGAATTCGTCGCTCGGCTGCGCGCGGAGGAAAAGTACGATTCTCTGGATGCCCTGGTCGAGCAGATGAACCGCGACGCCGATCACGCCCGCCGCCTGCTGGCCGCCCCGGTCTGAGGCTGCGACGAGCCGCTTGAATTTGAATGCACTTAAACTAACGGAATGGACTACAAAGACACGATCAACCTGCCGAAAACGGCTTTTCCGATGAAGGCGTCGCTGGCCAACCGCGAGCCGCAGATGCTGGCTGAATGGCAGAGGCGCGATCTTTATCAACGCATCCAGGAAGCCACGGTCGACCGCCCGTCGTTCGTGCTGCACGATGGCCCGCCCTATGCCAACGGCGACATCCACATCGGGCATGCGGTCAACAAGATCCTGAAAGACATCGTGGTGCGTTCTGCCCTGCTGGCCGGTTATCGCTCGCCTTACGTGCCGGGCTGGGACTGCCACGGGCTGCCGATCGAGCTGCAGGTGGAAAAAAAGGTCGGCAAGGTCGGGCGCAAGGTCGATGCCGCGACCTTCCGGCAAAAGTGCCGCGAATATGCCGACAAGCAGATTGAAAATCAGTCGGGCGATTTCCAGCGCCTCGGCGGGCTGGGCGACTGGGCGCGCCGTTACGCCACCCGGGATTTCCGCTATGAAGCCGACATGCTGCGCGCCCTGGCCAGAATCGTCGAGCGCGGTCACCTGAAGCGCGGCGTCAAGCCGGTGCACTGGTGCTTCGACTGCGGCTCGGCGCTGGCCGAGGCCGAGATCGAGTACCAGGACAAGACCTCGACAGCCATCGACGTGCTGTTTCCAGCGGTTGACCCGGCGAGCCTGGCCGGGCATTTCGGCGCCTGCGACCTGCAGGCGCAGGCCGGGGTGCTGATCTGGACCACCACGCCGTGGACCATTCCGGCCAACCTGGCCGTATGCCTGAATGCCGAGCTGGATTATGTGCTGCTGCGCGGCAAGCAGGGCGCTCGCGTGGTTGAGATCGTGGTAGCCGCTGAGTTGAAAGACGCCGTGGTCGCGCGCCTTGAGCTGGAGACGGTCGAAGTGCTTGGCACGACTCGCGGCGACGCCCTGGAGCATCTCATGCTGCAGCATCCCTACAACGGCCGTCAGGTTCCGGTGATTCTGGGCGAGCACGTCACCACCGAGACCGGCACCGGTGCCGTGCATACCGCACCCGGCCATGGCCAGGAAGACTTCGAGGTCGGTCAGCGCTACGGTCTGGATGTCTACAACCCGGTCGACGGGCGCGGCCTGTTTGTCGAGGACACGCCGGTGGTCGCCGGACAGTTCGTCTGGGCGGCCAACGACACCCTGGTCGAGCACATGCGCGAAAAAGGCGTGCTGCTGCATGCCGAATCCTTCCGCCACAGCTACCCGCACTGCTGGCGCCACAAGACGCCGACCGCCTTTCGCACGACACCGCAGTGGTTCATCGGCATGGACGAGGGCGGGCTGCGCGAGCAGGCCCTGGCGGCCATCGACCAGGTGCGCTGGGTGCCGGAGTGGGGCAAGGCACGCATCCGCGGCATGGTCGAGAGTCGGCCGGACTGGTGCATCTCGCGCCAGCGTACCTGGGGCGTGCCGCTGGGCCTGTTGATTGATCGCGACAGCCAGGATCCGCATCCCGACACGCCCGCCTTGCTGCAGCGACTGGCCGGGATGGTCGAAAAAGAAGGCGTCGATGTCTGGTATCAGCCCGACATCGTCGAGCGCCTCGGCGCCGATCCCGAGCGCTACCAGCCGGTCAGCGACATTCTCGACGTCTGGTTCGACTCCGGTGTGACGCATCACTGCGTGCTCGAGCAAAACGAGCAACTGGGCCATCCGGCTGACCTCTACCTCGAAGGCTCGGATCAGCACCGCGGTTGGTTCCAGTCCTCGCTTCTGACCTCGGTGGCCATGCACGGACACGCACCTTATCGCCAGGTGCTGACCCACGGTTTTACCGTGGACGCCGAGGGCAAGAAAATGTCGAAGTCGCAGGGCAACGTCATTGCCCCGCAGCAGGTCATGAACACTCTGGGCGCCGATATCCTGCGCCTGTGGGTGGCCGCGGCCGACTATCGCCAGGAAATGACGGTCTCCGATGAGATCCTGAAGCGCGTAGCCGACGCCTACCGCCGGATTCGCAACACGGCGCGCTTCCTGCTCGGCAATCTGCACGGCTTCGATCCCTCCGCCGACGCCGTGCCACTATCCGAAATGCTGCCGCTGGATCGCTATGCGGTGGATCTGGCCGCGCGCCGACAGCAAGACATCGTTTCGGCCTACGCGGACTACCGTTTTTTCAGTATTTATCAGCGCCTGCACCATTTCTGCAGCGTGGACATGGGCGCGTTCTATCTCGATATTCTCAAAGACCGGCTCTACACCCTGCCGGTCGATCATCCCGCTCGGCGTTCGGCCCAGACCGCCATGCAGCACATTCTCGAGGCGCTGGTGCGCTGGCTGGCGCCGCTGTGCTGTTTCACCGCCGAGGAAATCTGGGGCGAGATGCAGGGCGAGCGCGCTGAGTCGGTGATGCTCGCGACCTGGTATGAAGGCTTGAGCGAGATCGCCGAAGATGAGCGTGATTTCTGGCGGCGCATGCGCGCGGTGCGCGAGGTGGTCAGCCCGCGCCTGGAGGAACTGCGTCGGGCCAAGGCCATTGGTTCTTCACTGGCCGCCGAAATCACCCTGGAAACCGAAGCCGGGAGCAAGCTCTCCAGCGTGCTGGATCGGTTCGGCGACGAGCTGCGCTTCTTTTTCATCTCTTCCGACGTCCATCTGGGCCAGGCCGAAGGCGAGGCCAGCGAAGCGCGTATTGACGGCGAGCTGCTGCGTTTTTCGGTTCGGGCCACCGACCACGCCAAGTGCGTGCGCTGCTGGCATCACCGCGACTCGGTGGGTAGCGACAGTACTCACCCCGAGCTGTGCAGCCGCTGCGTCACCAATGTCGCCGGCGCCGGCGAAACCCGGCGCTGGTCTTGAGGTGCCCCAAAGATGACTCAGACCATGCGGCCGGTCCGCTACCTTCTCTGGCTCGCGCTGGCCGCGCTGCTGCTGGCTCTCGATTTGTGGACCAAGCATCTGGCCAGCCAGAATCTGGAGCTGTTCCGACCGGTGGTGGTTACACCCTGGCTCAATCTGACCCTGGCTCATAATGAAGGGGCGGCATTCAGCCTGCTGGCCGATGCCGGCGGTTGGCAGCGCTGGTTCTTTACCGCCGTGGCGGTAATCGTCAGCGGTGTGCTGCTGGTCTGGCTCAAGCGCCTGCCGAACTCCGCGCGGCTGCTGCCGGTGGCCATCGTCATGGTGCTGGCCGGCGCGCTCGGCAACATGATCGACCGCATCCGTCAGGGCTACGTGGTTGATTTCATCGATATCCACTACCAGGGCTGGCACTGGCCGGCATTCAATATCGCCGATATGGTCATCGTCACGGGGGTGATTCTGCTGGTGCTGGAGAGCTTTATTCCCAGAAGGGTGGCTGCGAGTTGACCGACGGTTCAGCCGCCGCAGACAGACTCTAAAAAACCCCGGCGCCTGGCCGGGGTTTTTTTGCGTCTTTTGGCGATTTGCGTCACTCCTCGCCCATCAAGAAACCGAACAGGTGGAGCAGGCTGGAAAACAGGTTGTAGATCGACACGAACAGGGTAACGGTGGCCATGATGTAGTTGCGCTCGCCGCCGCGCACGATCTGCTGGGTCTGATACAGGATCAATCCGCACATCAGCACGGCGAACATCACCGAGACCGCCAGGCCGAGTGCCGTCATTTCGAAGAAGATGGCGCCCAGGCCGGCCAGGAAGGCCACCAGAATGCCGACGAACAGGAACGGCCCCATGAAGCTGAAGTCGCGGCGGGTGGTCATGGCGAAAGCCGACAGGCCGACGAAGGCGACGGCGGTCGCGCCAAAAGCGGCGATCACCAGCTCGTGGCCGTTGCTGAAAACGGTCAGGTAGCTGTTGACGATGGGCCCGAATGTGGCGCCCATGAAGCCGGTCAGGGCGAACACGCTGAGCAGGCCCCAGGCCGAGTTTCGCAGGGCCACGGTGAGGAACAGCAGGCCGAAATAGCCGACCAGCGTCAACAATACGCCGGGATAGGGCCATCCGTTGGTCATGGCGACATAGCCCATCGCGGCGCTGAACAGCAGCGTCATCGCCAGCAGATTCCAGGTGTTGCGCAATACCTTGCGCGCGCTCTCATCGATTTCGGTGCCGGCGCTGCGGGGCAGGGAAGCAGTGCGAAGTCTCTCGGTCATGGTGTCGAAACTCTCGTATGGGCTTGAAGTGAAACTGGTCGGCATCTTCCGATGCCGGAAATGTTGACCGCGAGTCTATCAGATCGGTTTCGAAAATCTGTGGCGGGCTTTATTCCGGGACGCGGCTCGAGCTATAATGCGCGGCTGTCCGAAGCGCCTGGTCGCGGGTGCTGCGGTTTTTTCTGTTTTTCTGGAGACGATACATTCATGACCAATACATACGAAGTATCGGCCGAACAACGTGCTGATGTGGGGAAAGGTGCGAGCCGCCGCCTGCGTCGCGCGGGACGCGTTCCGGCTATTGTCTACGGTGCCGACCAGGCTCCGGTTTCCCTGACGGTGGATCACAACTTCATCGTCCATGCCATCGAGGATGACGCCTTTCGAACATCCGTGCTGAACCTGGTGGTGGACGGCAAGAAGCCGCAGAAGGTGATTTTGCGCGATCTGCAGCGCCACCCCTTCAAGCCTCTGATCACGCACGTCGATTTTTTCCGTGTGTCGGCAGGCCAGGCCCTGCGTATCGAAGTGCCGCTGCACTTCATCAACGAAGAGGATTCTCCGGCGGGGCGCCAGGCCGGCGTTGTGATTTCTCACCAGATCACCGAGGTGGAAATTGCCGCCAAACCCGAGGATCTGCCCGACTATATCGAAATCGACCTGGGCAAGCTTGAGCCGGGCGACAGCGTCATGTTGAGCCAGCTCCCGCTGCCGGAGGGCGTCACCATCCCGATTCTCGAGGTATCGGAAGACAACGATGCCCCGGTCGTGGCAGCGATCTACATCCGGGAGTCCCAGGGCACCGGCGAGCTGGCTGCCGAGGCCGACGCTGCCGCCGATATCGCGCCTGACGTCGAAACCGTGGACGAGGCTGACGAAGAAGCCGAATCGGCTGATGAAGAAGGCGAAGAGGGCGAGGAGTCCGACGAAGGCGAAGAAGCCGCCCGCAAGGACGACTGATCGCCTGGTCTGATGCGCGATCTTTGGCTGATCGTCGGCCTGGGAAACCCGGGCAGTCAATACGAAAGAACCCGGCACAATGCCGGGTTCTGGTTTATTGACTGCCTGGGTCGGAAATTCAGTGTCGGGCTTAGAAAAGACAAGAAGTTTCATGGGCTGAGCGCCCGGGCCCGGATCGACGGGGTCGACACCGTTTGCCTGAAGCCGGAAACCTTCATGAATGATTCCGGGCGGTCGGTCCGTGCGCTGGTCGATTATTTCCGGATTCCGGTCGATCGGGTCCTGGTGGCTTACGACGATCTGGATTTGCCGCCGGGCACGGCCCGCCTCAAGCTCGGCGGCGGTCACGGCGGCCACAACGGCCTGCGCAGCCTGTTTGCTCACCTCGACGGGCCGGGCTTTTGGCGTCTGCGCATCGGTATCGGTCATCCCGGGGTCCGCGAGGCGGTCACGCCTTGGGTGCTGAGTCGCGCCTCGGCCAAAGACGAGCAAGCCATCATGACCGCGATCGACGAGGCGGCCGATGTGGTGCCGGACGTGGTCCGAGGTCAGCCGGAGCGGGCGATGCAGGTGCTCCACACGGCAGACTCCGAGCGCCCGACAACGCCAGAAATGAAAGCAGGAGACTGACAGCCAGTGGGATTCAAATGCGGCATCGTGGGCCTGCCGAATGTGGGCAAGTCAACGCTGTTCAACTGCCTGACCAAGGCTGAAATCGCGGCCGAGAATTATCCGTTTTGCACCATTGAACCCAATGTGGGCATGGTCGCGGTGCCGGACGAGCGCCTGCAGGCGCTGGCCGATATTGTGCGGCCGGAAAAGGTCATTCCGACCATGATGCAGTTCGTCGATATCGCCGGTCTGGTGGCCGGCGCCTCGCGTGGCGAAGGTCTGGGCAACAAGTTCCTGGCCCACATTCGCGAAACCGACGCCATTGCCCATATCGTGCGCTGCTTCGAAAATGACGACGTCACCCACGTGGCCGGACGTGTCGATCCGCTCTCCGATATCGAGACCATTGATACCGAGCTGGTTCTGGCCGATCTGGAGGCCGCTGAACGGGCGCTGGACCGCACGGCCCGCCAGAGCAAGTCCGGCGACAAGGAAGCCAGGCGCCTGACCGAGCTGCTCGAGCGGGTGGTGAATCATTTGAGCGCTGGCGAGCCGCTGCGGACGCTGGTCGTGAGTGAGGAAGAGCGCGCGGCGCTCAAGCCCTGGCAATTCATCAGCGCCAAACCGGTGCTGTTCGTGGCCAATGTCGACGACTCGGCGGCCGACGACAATGCCATGGTGGCGCGCGTGCGAGCCCACGCCGCGGCCCAGCATGCCGAGGTGGTCGTACTGTGCGCCGCGCTTGAAGCCGAACTGGCCGAGCTGAGCGCCGAGGAGCAGGCCGAGTTCCTGGCCGATCTCGGTCAGACCGAACCCGGGCTGAACCGGCTGATTCGGGCAGGCTATGCGTTGTTGAATCTGCTCACATTCTTTACTGCGGGGCCCAAGGAAGTCCGGGCCTGGACGGTTTGGCGCGGAGCGACCGCGCCGCAGGCCGCCGGGCGGATTCACACCGATTTCGAGAAAGGATTCATCCGCGCCGAAGTCACCGCTTTCGAGGATTTCGTGGCCTGCGGCGGCGAGGCAGGGGCCAAGGCGGCCGGCAAGCTTCGTCTGGAAGGCAAGGATTACCGAGTCGCCGAGGGCGATGTGATGCACTTTCGCTTCAACGTCTGACCGCGTCGAGTGCCGGTTTTCACGGTTTTTTGGACAGGGCCGGCAAAATGCATCTCGCGCGGTTGACTCCCGTCAAATGATGGGTGACAATAGCGGGCTTCGTCTGGATTTGTCATCCTGGAGTTCTTGCGCGCTGATCCGATATTGCCTGGAGGGGTACTCAAGCGGTCAACGAGGGCAGACTGTAAATCTGCTGGCTATGCCT
>CAZUTZ010000030.1:0-13910 GCA_964623655.1 uncultured Wenzhouxiangella sp. | reverse complement strand
AGGGCAAGAAGCGTTGGCCGGAAGAACGATCAGCGCGTTACGGCCGAGCGGCGCAGCGCCCGGAGCGCAAGAATGGCGATTTCGCGCAGCGAAGAAGCCAATCTGCAGCGAGGAACAGCGCGTGCGCGAGATGCGGCTTCTCCGGCGAAACCCTTACGGGACGATCATTTGCGGGGCCTCCGCCTCGTTTGGGCTCGCTCATTTGGAATGACCAAACCACGCTCGCCCAAGCCGAGCCGGAGACTCCCGCAAATGACCGTCGCGCCCGCGCATAGTGATTCAGAGGCTCCTTAACCGCGCCTGATCAAACCCTTTGATCCGCACACCGGTGATCTTTTCATGAAATTGAAAGCTAGTTTTTTCGTCCTGGCGCTCGCCTTGGCGCTGACGGCGACCGCCGCTGCCGCCAACACCTTTTCCACGCTTGAGGAACGCATGACGGGTCGCGAATTCCGTGACGCCGGGCTGCACAAACTCAGCGATGAGGAGCTGGCTTTCCTCAATCGCTGGATACAGCTACGGTCCCTGGCCGAGGGCGAGGTGCCTGACTGGGCCGAGGACCGTCCGCCTGCGCCCCGGGATGACCGCCGGGTTGATGATGCGCGTGAACCAGCGCCTACGGGCGACCGCCGCGGTTTTTCCGACGGTGATCGCAGCGAGATCAACTCGCGTCTGCGTGGCAGCTTCAGCGGATGGACCGGTGATACCGTTTTCGAACTGGAAAACGGCATGGTCTGGGAACAGGCGGAGGCGACGCGGTTCGCTGTGAGCACGATGGAAAACCCGGAAGTCAGGATCCGCCCGGGACTGTTCGGCAGCTGGAACCTGCAGGTTGAGGGTTATAACACCCGCGTGCGGGTCGTTCGAGTGGAATAAAACCTCTCGCTGATTCAATCCGGCGGTGGGCGGTTGCGCGGAAGACGCAACCAGGCCAGCCAGCTTCGACCCACCAGATACAACGCCAGCCCGAAGGGCAGCAAGACGATGGCCCCGACCGGCGGCGGCAGGTACCAGCCCTGGGGCGGGTCACCCCACCACCAGATGACGCCGCCGAGGAGCATCGCCAGGGCGACATAGGTCGCGTTGACTGCCCGGTCTACTTGCCTGCGCCAGCGCCGTCGGGCCAGAAGGTTGCGGTCCGTCGAGTCCAGGCTTTCAATACCGGCACCGCAGTGCGAACAGCTTTTTGCCAGCGATGAAATCCGTCGCCCGCAAGCGGGACATTTGATGATCGCCATGGCCTCAGCTTACCTCAACCAGGGTTTGCGACTCGGTCACTGCGGGCCGGCGCGAGGCTTCGCGGTCGGGGAAAAATCGCAGGATAACGGCCAGGCCGCGCGGTTTGCGGTTGACGAAGTCGATTTCCCAGCCGTACAGGTCGCACAGGCGTCGGACGATGGACAAGCCCAGGCCGGAGCCTTTCGTGCCCGTGGCCTGACGGCCGCGAAAATGGCGATCGAAAACGCGCGGCAGTTCTTCTTCGGCAATCCCCGGACCGGTGTCTAGAATGCGGACTTCGCCGCGGTCGACTTCGACCCGAACCTCGCCCTCGGTGGTGTAGCGCACGGCGTTGCCGATCAGGTTGCCCAGGGTCACGGCAATGACTGCCTCCGGAGCAATCACGCTGAGTGACTGCCTGAGATCCAGCTTCAACTCAAGATCCCGGTCGCCGACCAGCGGCCGGTAGTTGTCCATGACCTGCTCGGCAATGCGCCCGACCTCTTGGGCGCCCGGTCCATCGCCTGGTTCGCGCTGCGCTCGGACCAGATAGAGCAGGGCGGTCGTGATATCGGTCGACTGGCGCGCGGCGCGAGCGATCCTGAGCAGCCGCTCGCGCTGCCGTTCGGGCAGGTCGGGTTGGGCCAGCATCAATTCGGTGGCCCCGGAGATCACGGCCAGAGGCGTACGCAACTCATGCGAGACATCGGCATTGAAGGCTTTGTCGCGTTCGACCAGTTCGTGCAGTCGGGCCGCGTAGTCATCCAGCGCCGCGGCCAGCTGGCCCACTTCGTCGTCGGGAAAATGCGTTTTCAACGGCGTCGGTGCGGTAGTTTCATCCATGGTTTCCAGACGACGCGCCAGCTCGGTCACCGGTGCGAGCACGCGCCCGGATGACCAGATGCCAAGCGCCAGCGACAAAAGCGAGAAGACCACGACCACCACGACCAGGGACCAGATCAACCGGCGCAGCAGCTCGCGGTTTTCCGAGATGTCATAAGTCAGGAAGACCCAGAAGTCGTCGTCTTTCCGCACGGCCACCTTGAAATAGGCATCGTCGGCTCTGACGTCGTGAACGCCGGTTTCCAGATCGCGAAAGGGTTCGGGCACGATCTCGGCTCGGTCGGGCCGGGTCACGTAACCCTGGACGCGGGTGCCGAACGGCTCAACCAGGGTCGGATCCCGGCGCAGGTCGGTCACGTATTGATCGACTTCGCTGGCCAGCGTGTTGGCGATCAGGGCGTCTTCGAGCCAGTTCTGCAGGAACAGGGCCGCGGTGGCAAAAAGCACGCTGAGCAGCGTGCCGAAAATGAGGAATGAAAGAACCAGCCGACTGCGAAGTCGGCGCTTAAACTTCATCAGGTGGGACGAGGCAATAGCCAATGCCGTGGCGGGTCTGGATCAGCTGCGAGCTGAATGGCTTGTCAATCAGGGAGCGAAGGGTGTGGATATGAACCCGCAGACTGTCGCTGTCGGGCAGTTCCTCACCCCAGACATGATGTTCAAGCTCGCGTCGCGTCACCACTGCCGGCGATGCGCTCATGAGTTTTTCCAGTAATTTCAGGCCGATCGGGTTGAGCTCGATCTTCCGATTCTGGCGTTTGACGGTGTAGGTCTCAAGGTTGTATTCCAGATCCCCCACCTTGAGCTCACGCGGTTTGACGCGCTGTCCCCGCCGGCCCAGGACCTCCAGCCGGGCTTCTACTTCGCGCAACTCGAACGGCTTGACCAGGTAATCATCGGCGCCGGAATCGAACCCGGCCAGCTTGTCGTCAAGTTGGTCGCGGGCTGTCAGCATGAGCACCGGCGTACCCTTGCGCACCTCTTCGCGCAGCTTGCGGCAGACTTCAAGTCCGTCCATGCCCGGCAGCGCCAAGTCCAGAACGATGGCATCGAACTCGTTGACGATCGCCAGATGCAAACCGGTCACGCCATCGTAGGCATAGTCGACTTCATGACCGCGATCGCTCAGGAAATCTCCAAGATTGGCGGCGATATCGCGGTTGTCTTCAATGATGAGAATGCGCATGAACTCAAAACCAAATTAAAAAAGCCCGGGCGAGATTGAACGCCCGGGCAGACATCGCCCTGTCATCAATGGCAGGTTCATGTAGAGCGTTGTCTGCGACATGAAGCCACCAGAATATGAAGATAGCGTTTCCGCAGTTAATCGGCGGTTAATCTCCGCGCAAGTTCGCGTTATCAGAATTTACGGCCGCTGTCGACCAGGTCCATATTGCTCAAGCGTTCCGCCATGGCCTCCGAGTCCGCACCTTCACTGAGCCGGACCGCCAGCCGCAGATCGTTGGCGGAGTCGGCGTGGCGCAGCGCCTCTTCGTAGGAAATCAGCCCGTGCTGGTAGAGCTGGAACAAGCTTTGGTCAAAAGTCACCATGCCATGGTGGCGCGAGTTCTTCATGATGTTCTTGATTTCATCAATCTTGCCGTTGCGGATTTTCTCCTGCATCAACGGGGAATTGATCAGGATTTCCAGGGCGACATGGCGGCGGTCACCGTCGACGGAGGTAATGAGCTGCTGGGCGACGATGGCCTTGAGGTTGAACGACAGGTCCAGCAGCACTTGAGCGTGCCGATCTTCCGGGAAAAAGTGCAGGATCCTGTCCATTGCCTGGTTGGCATTGTTGGCGTGCAGGGTGGTCAGGCAAAGGTGGCCGGTCTCGGCGAAGGTAATGGCGTGCTCCATGGATTCCCGAGTGCGCACCTCGCCGATCATGATGACATCCGGGGCCTGGCGCAGGGTGTTACGTAGCGCGGTCTCGAAAGAATCGGTATCGATCGCGACCTCGCGCTGGGTGATCAGACACTTGCGGTGTTTGTGGACGTACTCAATCGGGTCTTCAACGCTGATGATGTGGCCGGGTGCGGCATTGTTGCGGTGGCCGACCATGGCGGCCAGGGTTGTACTTTTGCCGGTGCCGGTGGCCCCGACGAGAAAAACGATGCCGCGCTTGGCCATGGCCAGCTCGGCCATTGACTCCGGCAGATCCAGTTCCTTGAAGCTCGGGATCCGGGTCTCGATTCGGCGACAGACCATCCCGGCGCTGTTGCGCTGATAAAAAGCGCTGACCCGAAAGCGCGCCACACCCTCCAAGGAGATTGCAAACTGACACTCGCGAGTCGAACGGAACTCGTTGCGTTGATCCTCGCTCATGATGTGGTGAAGGATGCCGGAGACCTGTTCGTGACTCAGCCCCTCGCGTCCAATCGGTCGGATGCGCCCGTTGATTTTGAGACATGGGGGTGCGCCAACAGTGACAAACAGGTCGGAGCCCTTTGCTTCGTGAAGCTGATGCAGCCAGTCTTTGATGTCATGCATGATTTCTGGTCCTCAAGCTCAAGCCAGGGCCTGCTTGTTCTGCGCCTTGCGGACCGCTTCCTGCTTGGCCACGACACCGCGCCTGACAAGATCAATCAGGCACTGATCCAGCGTCGTCATACCGACGTTCTGTCCCGTTTGAATCGCCGAATACATCTGCGCGACCTTGTCTTCCCGGATCAGGTTTCGAATGGCCGGCGTGGCCACCATGATCTCGTGCGCGCCGACTCTTCCGCCGCCGATGCGTTTGAGCAGGGTTTGCGAGATGACGGCCCGCAGCGACTCCGACAACATGGAGCGAACAATGGCTTTTTCGTCGCCGGGAAAGACGTCGATGATGCGGTCAATGGTCTTTGGCGCCGAGGAGGTATGCAGGGTGGCAAAGACCACGTGTCCGGTTTCGGCAGCGGTCAGAGCCAGGCGGACCGTCTCGATATCGCGCAGCTCACCGACGAGGATGATATCCGGGTCTTCGCGCAGGGCCGAGCGCAACGCCTGATTGAATCCGTGGGTATCGCGCTTGACCTCGCGCTGGTTGATCAGACAGCGCTGCGGCGAGTGAATGAATTCGATCGGGTCCTCAATCGTCAGGATGTGCCCGGGCACGGTCTTGTTTAGATGATCAATCATCGCCGCCAGCGTGGTCGACTTCCCGGAGCCGGTCGGTCCGGTGACCAGGATCAGGCCACGAGGAATCTCGATGATGTCGCGGAAGACCGCCGGCGCGTTGATGTCTTCCAGCGTCCAGATATCGTTGGGGATGACTCGGAACGCCGCGCCCATGCCGCGATGATGATGAAAAGCGTTGACGCGAAAGCGCGCCAGGCCGGGCACCGAGTAGGAGAAATCAACTTCCAGATTGGCTTCGTAATCGCGCCGCTGGTGATCGTTCATCGTCGAGTAGATCAACTCGGCCATTTCGCGGTTTTCGATCGGCGGCGTGTTGACGCGGTGGATGTCGCCGTCGACGCGGATCATGGGCGGCAGTTGGGCCGAAATGTGAAGATCGGAAGCCTTGTTCTTGACGGTAAAGGCCAACAGTTCCGTGATGTCCATGATGCAGATTCCTTGTTGATCCGAAACCCTTGAAAACGGCTTCAGCCCAGGTCCGGTCGGCTCAGGTTGATGAACGCTGCAAGCCACTAAAATAAGCCATGCTCGCAGGCATACTAGCGCAATCTCCTTCAGAAATCACATCCGGGATGAGTCGACTCGAACAGGTTCGAACACGCATCAAGAACGCAGCCAAGACTGCCGGACGGCCAGCCGAAGAGATTGTGCTGCTGGCAGTCAGCAAGAAGCAGCCTTTGGATCGGGTGCGGGCACTGATCAAGGCCGGTCATCGATGCTTCGGCGAGAACTACGTCGACGAGGCGCTGGA
The DNA here is from genome assembly GCA_964623655.1 of uncultured Wenzhouxiangella sp. Lineage (GTDB taxonomy): Bacteria > Pseudomonadota > Gammaproteobacteria > Xanthomonadales > Wenzhouxiangellaceae > Wenzhouxiangella. The sequence goes on along the minus strand of CAZUTZ010000030.1, from coordinate 7,975 downwards.
AAAAATGGCGGCGCTGGAAGATGCCGCCCTGGAATGGCATTTCATCGGTCCCATCCAGTCCAACAAGACCCGTCAGCTGGCCGAACATTTCGACTGGGTGCAGAGCGTGGATCGGCCAAAGATCGTTCGCCGTCTCAGCGACCAGCGGCCGGACGGCGCGTCGCCCCTGAACGTGCTGATTCAGGTCAACGTGGACGCCGAACCGCAAAAGGCCGGCTGTGCGCCGGCCGAGATCGACGCGCTGGCCGCCGCCATCGACGAAGCACCCGGGCTGCGTCTGCGCGGTCTTATGGCCATTCCGGCGCCGCGTTCCGAAGCTCCCGAGCAGGCCGCCGTGTTTGCCCGGCTGCATTCGCTCTACCGCCAGTTGGCCGAGCGCTATTCGGAAGTCGATACGCTTTCGGCCGGCATGTCGGCCGATCTGGAAGCCGCGATTGCCCACGGCAGCACGCTGGTCCGCGTGGGTACGGATTTGTTCGGACCGCGTCCCGACTAGACCGCCTTACAATAGCGCCCATGGAAACCAGCATTGCATTCCTTGGCGGCGGCAACATGGCGCGAGCGCTGATCGGCGGCTTGCTCCAGGCCGGCCGCTCTGCCTGCGCCGTGACTGTCGCGGATCCCAACGATGCGGCCCGACAGGCCGCCTCTGCCGACTTCGGCGTCCGGGTGACCGCCTCGAACAGCGAAGCGCTGGACGGCGCCGACGTCGTGGTTCTGGCGGTCAAGCCGCAGATCATGCCGGCGGTACTGGCTGAAATGGCCGAGATGCTGAGCTCCGAGCCGCTGGTGATCAGCGTCGCGGCGGGCATCACCCTGGCCCGCCTCGAGCGCGAACTGGGTTCTTCACTGGCTCTGGTACGGGCCATGCCCAACACGCCGGCCCTTTATGGTGCAGGCATGACCGGGATGGTCGCCAACGCAGCCGTGGACCGCGCGGGCCGGCAGCTGGCCGAGGACATTCTGGCGGCCACCGGACAGACGCTGTGGCTGGAAGACGAGGCGCTGATGGACGTGGTCACCGCGGTTTCCGGGTCGGGACCGGCTTATTTTTTCGCCCTGACCGAGCAGCTTGCCCTGGCCGGAGAGCGTGCGGGTCTTTCTGCCGCGGCCGCGGCGCAGCTGGCCCGGCAGACCGCCTTTGGCGCCGGGCTGATGATGGTGGAGTCCGGTCTTGCCCCGGCGGAGTTGCGGATGCGAGTGACTTCACCTGGCGGGACCACGCAGGCCGCGCTGGAGCGCCTGGGTGAGGATGGTTTTGAACGACTGGTGGGGCGCGCGGTTAGCGCCGCCATACAGCGCGGACGTGAGTTGGGGAAAGACTGACATGGGTTCACCGACCAACGCTTTTGCCTTTCTGATCCAGACGCTGGTTCACCTGTATCTGGTTGTGATGCTGCTGCGGATCCTGCTCGAGGCAGTGCGCGCCGATTTTTACAATCCGGTCGTCCAGGTTCTGACCCGACTGACCGATCCTCTGGTCCGCCCGCTGGCGCGTGTCGTGCCGAACGTCGGCCGGATCAACTCGGCGGCGGTGGTGGTCTTGTACCTCGTCCAGCTGTTCGGGCTGTTCCTGGTGCTGGTGGTCTCCGGCCGCACCCCGGATCCCCTGGTGCTTTCCCTGCTGGCGCTGCGCGAGCTGATGCGGCTGCTGCTGACGCTCTACATCATCCTGATCATTGTCGGCGTCATTCTGTCCTGGGTCGGTCACAATGTCCGTCATCCCGTCGTGCCGCTGGTATTTCAGCTCGTCGACCCGGTGCTGGCGCCGATCCGCCGCGTGCTGCCGGCTTTGGGCGGCTTTGACTTGTCGCCGCTGGTGGCGATCATCGGCATTCAGTTCCTGATCATTCTTTTGGGCCTATGAGCGCACTTCGCATGAAAGGGCCGAACGCCGCCATCAGCATGGTTTTGCTGTCGGGCCTAGTCATGCTTCTGGCCAGCTCCGGAGCTTTGGCTCAGCAGGCCGAGGATCTTGGCACGCACTGGGTGCACTACAGCGCGGTCAATACCAGCCAGCTCTCGCCGGAGGTCGCCAGCGCCATCGGCGTGCAGCGCTCCGCCTCGCGCGCCCTGCTCAATCTGGCCGTGCTTCGCAAAGGCGACGACGCGCTGGATGAGGCCGTCAAGGCCGACATTCGGGTTCGGGCGGTCAATCTGGCCGGGCAGCGTCGTGAAGTGGCCTTGCAGGAAGTCGTCGAGCAAGACGCGATTTACTACCTGGGCAGCTTTCGTATCCATAACGAAGAGCGCATCACCTTCCGCGTCACCGTAAAGCCGGAAGACCTCGACGGGCCAGCCTACGAGTTCAGCTTTCAACAGCAATTCTTCGTCTACTGACCGGTGTCGGGCTGCATGACGAGCTCGAAACGGCGAAGCGTCCAGCGGGCGAACTCGTCCGGACCGCCGTCGTTGATCCAGCTGGCCTGATACCAGTAGTCCTCGAACTCGAACTGGCGATTGCGCACTTCCGTGCTCATGATCGGCAGGAAGTCCGGCGGCGGTATCTCGAACAGGACCGGTTCGGTCAGGTCGTCCAGATCCTCCGGAACCAGAACGTCCAGTAGTGCCCGAGAACGAATCTGCCAAGCCATGCTTTCCTCGTCGACCAGTTCCGGGTCACGCAGGCTCAGCGCGAGCACATGCCACGCCGTACCGTCCCAGGCGGCGATCGTAAGGATCTCCCAGCCCTCGGGACCGGATGTACGTAATTCGATGCGCGCGCCCGTCTGCCCCCCGTCGCCTGCTCGATTCAGGTGGTCGTTGACATGATCGAGCAGCGCGTCGAAGTCCGGGCCGGCCCCGGCCGCGGCGGCTGCCAGAAACAGCATCGGCAGCGCCAGCGCCTTGGCCATCAGCGGCTTTCGCCGGCCATGTGCTTGCGCCGGATGAATTCCTCGTGTGGCACACCGAGCAAATCGGCCAGGCGCCTGAGCAGCTGCTCTTCAAAACGATCAATGCGGCCGTCGGCATAGGCCACTTTCCACAACCACTCCACCAGTTCGTCGCGGCAATCGCGCTTGAGCCCGGTGCGCAGGGCGCGCGTGTAATCGTGCAGGGAAACGGCCTGTCGCCTGAGCGTCTTGGCCTCCTGGATCAGTGCCTCCAGCTCGGCGCCTTCGAGACCGAACGAGCGCTCGACGCCCTGGTGAATCACCTCCAGTTCAGCTTCGTCGAACTGATCGTTGACCGCAGCCATCTCGAGCAATACGACGGCACCCGCGCGCGCCAGCGCGTGCTCGTCCGCCTCAGGCTCGTGACGATTGACGATGGACTTGAGCTGCTCGAACCAGGCGCTCATCAGGGAAACAGCAGTGTTTCATGCCACTGGCCGTCGTGAAGCTGGAAGCAAACCCGCTCGTGGAGACGATACTGACGGCCGTACCAGAACTCGACCCGGCGAGGTCGAACCCGAAAGCCTGACCAGTGCGGGGGGCGGGGCACATCCTGACCTTCGAAGCGGGCCTCGAACTCGGCGATGCGCTGATCGAATTCGCTGCGGTCGGCAAGGCTTTGTGACTGACGCGAAGCCCAGGCACCGACCTGGCTGCCGCGCGGTCGGCTGGCGAAGTAGGCGTCGGCCTCCTCGGTGCTGACCGGCTCTACAGCGCCGTCGATCTTGACCTGTTCATAGATCTCGCGCCAGAAAAAGACCAGCGATACGTTGGGATTACCGGCCAGCTGGCGACCCTTGCGTGACTCGAGATTGGTGTAGAAAACGAAGCCCTCGGCATCCACGCCCTTGAGCAGCATGGTGCGGGCGCTTGGCCGTCCGAGTTCGTCGACGGTAGCCAGGGTCATCGCCGTGGGCTCGGGTACGTTGGCGGCCTGGGCGCGTTCAAAGCCGTCCTGGTAGCGGGCCAGCATGGCGGCGGTCATTGAAGTGGTCATGCAAGAAGGGTCCTGTAGCCAGACGTATAGTCAGGATATTGAAACTCGAATCCAGTGGATGTGAGACGGAGGTTGCGTACGCGCTTGCCCTGGCCGGAGCGCTTGACGTCGGCTTGCGGGCCGGGCAGCTCCAGCTGATCGGCCAGCCAGCCCAGTACTTCGCAGCGGGGGGCGGGCCGAGAGTCGCTGGCGCAGTAAAGCGATGCCGGGTCGGGCAGCGTCAGAAGGTGATGCAGCACCGCGGCGCAGTCGTCGGCATGGATGCGGTTGGTCCACTGCGGTGGGTCAGGGCGGCAACGCGCGCGCCCGGACTGGATGGACCGGATCAGGTAGTCCCGGCCCGGACCATAGATGCCGGAAAAGCGCACAACGAGGCCGCCCGATTCGCGCGTTTTCGCTTCGGCTTCCAGCAATGTTCGGCCGGAAAAACCTCGCGGTTCGGTAACCGAGTCCTCGTCAACCCACTCGCCCTGATCCTGGCCATAGACGGCGGTACTGGAAACAAAGATCAGCCGCCGTGCGCGCACATGTCGAAGCAGGTTTTGCAGCCCGTCGACATAAGCGGATCGGTAAGCTTCGGGCGTGCGTTCGCCCGGGGTCGCTTGATAAATCACGGCATCCCAGGAGCGCGGCAGGGGGGCCAGCGATCTCGGCGCCAGGAGGTCAGCGCCAATGCCCCGGATAAACGACGGCAGTTGCTCGGGCCGTCGGCGCAGACCGTGAATTCGCCATTCGCTTTGCTGCAGCCGGGCGGACAGTCGCGTGCCCAGATCGCCGCAGCCGGCGATCAGAAGCGACTTCATCCCTGGTTCACGGCAGCGGCCGAAGGAGGAGGCCCGCCCCCGCCGACGGCGCGGGGGGGCAGCATGCGCAGCCAGATCAGCCACACCACAAGCGCATCGAGGATGATCAGCGCCTGCCACAAATAGAGGTGAAACCAGTTGAACCAGGTCATGTTCCACTGGCCCAGATAGAACAGGCTGATGATGCGGACCAGATTGAGGGACTGGATGGCCACGAAACCGATGGCGAAACCGATGAGCTTGTGCTTGAGCGACGCCGGAAAGGCAAAAATGGCTGCAAAAAGAATGATCAGCGCTTCCACGCCGTTGCAGCCCGGCTCGATGCTGACGGCAAACCCGGAGTCCAGGTCGCGGATCACCTTGCCGGCAGATTCCACGCCGGAATCGAACAGTTCGATCAGAAAGACGCTGATCGAGGCGAGCACGCTGGTAAAAGGCAGGATGACGTGTTCCTGGACCGGTCGCAGCAGCTCAATGGTGAACAGGGACAGCAACAGGACGATGAACAGAATTGAAAATCTGAGCATGGGAAAGTGGCGTCGGCAACCGCACGCGAAACGGGCGCCTATAGTAGCAAAACCGCCGAAGCGGGCGCCAATACGCGTGATAGGATGGCGGATTGTTATTTCTGCCGGGCCCTGCCGCCGACGTGGAAAATATCGTGCTGGTAGGCCCGATGGGGTCGGGCAAGACCACGATTGGTCGGGTGCTGGCGCCTCGTTTCGGGCTTGAGTTCGTCGACCTGGATCAGGAGATCGAGGCGCGCTGCGGCGTTGCCGTCAGCCTGATCTTCGAGATCGAGGGCGAGGCCGGCTTCCGCGCCCGTGAAAGCGCCATGCTGGATGCCGTTACGCGCCGCAACGGCGTGCTTTTGGCCACTGGCGGCGGCAGCGTCCTGGACCCGGTCAACCGCGCGCGTTTGCGCGACCGAGGGCTGGTCGTCTGGCTGCAAACCAGCGTCGATCAACAACTCAAGCGCCTGGCGCGGGATCAGCGGCGACCCTTGCTGCGGGCGCCTGATCGTCGCCAGCGCCTGGAACGGTTGGCTGCCGAGCGCGATCCCTTGTACCGGGAATGCGCTCATCTGATTGTGCGCTCGGCCGACTTGAGCCCGCGCGCGATGGCAGCCCGGGTAACGCGCCGCATTCGTGAACACATGACTCGAGAATAAAAAGAGATGAAGGTCATCCCAGTCCGTCACGCTGGCGGAGAATATCCGGTTTATGTCGGCAAGGGTTTGCTGGCTGCCCCGTCCACCTGGGCAGGCCATCTGCGCGGCCGGGTCCTGGTGGTGACGGATGAAACGGTCTCCGACTTGTACCTGGCGCGGCTGGACGATGCGCTCAAGCAGGTCCGTCAGCACGAAGTTGCGATCCTGCCCGACGGCGAAGCGCACAAGACCCTGGCCAACTGGCAGCGCCTGATCGAGGGTCTGGTCGCACTTGGCGCACAGCGCGACGCCACCGTGCTGGCCCTGGGCGGCGGCGTCATCGGCGACATGGCCGGCTTCGCCGCAGCCTGCTACATGCGCGGTATCCGCGTGGTGCAGGTGCCGACCACCCTGCTGGCGCAGGTCGATGCAGCCGTGGGCGGCAAGACCGGCGTCAATCTGCCGGCCGGAAAGAATCTGGTCGGCTCGTTTCACGCACCGGGCGCCGTGGTGGTCGACATCGACACCCTGGCCACGCTCGATGCCCGCGACTATCGGGCCGGTCTTGCCGAAGTGGTCAAGTACGGCGCCATTCGCGATGCCGGCTTTTTCGCCTGGCTGGAACACGAGGCCGACGCCCTGGCCGCGCGCGTCCCGGATGCGTTGCTGGAGGCGGTGCATCGCTCGGTCAGCAACAAGGCCGAAGTCGTCGCCGCCGATGAACGCGAGTCCGGGCAGCGAGCGCTGCTCAACTTCGGTCATACCTTCGGCCACGCGCTGGAAACGGCGACCGGCTATCGCCGTTATCGGCACGGCGAAGCCGTGGCTATCGGCATGAGTCTGGCGGCGCGCTTGAGCGAGCTGCTCAGTCTGACCGCCTCCGGGCTGGCCGAGCGCCTGGACGCCCTGCTGGTCCGGCTGGGTCTGACCACAGAGTTGCCGTCGGAGCTGGATCGTGAGCAGTTGCTCGATCTCATGCGGCTGGACAAGAAAAACCAGGCCGAGCAAATGCGCCTGGTACTGCTGGAAGACATCGGCCGGGCCGTGGTCCGGCCTTGCGAGCCCGACGAAATTCGAGAGGTTTTCAAGGAATGATGAAAGAACGTCACAACAGCCTGTTTCTGCGCGCACTCAGACGCGAACAGACCGAACGCACGCCGATCTGGATGATGCGACAGGCCGGGCGCTACCTGCCCGAATACCGCGCCACGCGAGCGCGGGCCGGAAGCTTTCTGGACCTGGCCGGTAATCCGGAACTGGCTTGCGAAGTCACGCTGCAGCCGATCGAGCGCTACGGCTTCGACGCCGCCATCCTGTTTTCCGACATTCTCATCCTTCCCCATGTCATGGGCCTGGGGCTGGGCTTTGTCGCCGGCGAAGGACCATATTTCGAACGCCCGCTGCAGGGGCCGGCCGATATCGCCAGTCTCCCGATGCCGGATCCCAACGACGATACCGGTTATGTCATGGAGGCGGTTCGGCTGATCCGGGCCGGACTGCCGGCCGCAACGCCGCTGATCGGCTTTGCCGGCAGCCCGTGGACCGTGGCCACCTACATGATCGAAGGTCGCAGCAGCAAGGATTTTGCTCGCGCCAAGAAGCTCCTTCTGGCCGAGCCGGCAGCGGCAGGCCAGCTCATGGATCACCTGGCCGACGCCACCGCAGCTTATCTGGCCGCCCAGGTTGAAGCCGGCGCCGATGTGTTGATGGTTTTCGATTCCTGGGGCGGGGTGCTTTCGCCGCGTTTGTACCGCGAGTATTCGCTGGCTTCGCAGCAGCGCATTGTCGACCAGCTTAAAAAAACCTGTCCGGACACGCCGCTGATCCTGTTCGGCAAGGGCTGTGGTCAGCACCTGGAGCTGCTGGCGGACAGCGGCTGCCAGGCCCTGGGCGTGGACTGGACCATGGACCTGAGTGAGGCACGTGCCCGCGTCGGTCACCAGGTCGCCCTGCAGGGCAATCTGGATCCGGCGGTCATGCTGACCAGCCCTGAAATCGTTGCCGCCGAAGCGCGGCGCGTGCTGACAAGCTACGGCGACGGCCCCGGCCACATCTTCAACCTGGGCCACGGCATCACGCCGCAGGTTGATCCGGAGAATGTGGCGGTGCTGGTCGAGACCGTACGCGAGGC
>CAZUTZ010000029.1:0-13985 GCA_964623655.1 uncultured Wenzhouxiangella sp. | reverse complement strand
CTCGCGGGAATGTCAGCGACAACGAGCGTGCTAATCTCCGGTGCTGTCGATTGAGAGGGTGCTCCAGATGCAAATCCGCAAGCAGCGGCCCTGGACTGGTCGTTCGACGGCATCCTTGGGCCTCATGTTGATCCTGCTGTTTTCTCCGGTGGTCATCTGGGCGCAGACCGGCGAACTGGAGGACACGCTCAACCAGCTTCAGGCCGCCGAAGAGCGCATCGGATCCCTGTTGAAAGCCGTAGACGAGCAGCCCGAAGAGCACCGCGATGCCCTGCTGTTTCGGATCGACGAGCGTTTTCTGGCGCTGATCGCCGAACTCGACGCCAAGGCGCTGGAACTGGCCGAGTCTGACGCAGAAGCGCTGGACTCTGAAACAGCGCAGGACCTGATCGAGGCCATGGATCGCGTGCTCGAAATGGCCCTGGCTCGAGTGAACCAGATCAGCCAGCGCATCGCCGAGGCGCGCGAGGAGATCTCGGAGTTCGACACCACCATGCGCGGCAGTGTGGCTGAATCCTTTATCCAGGAGCAGCAGATGCTGCGCAATCGCTACCTGGAACTGCTGATCGAGCATCTGCAGGTGCTCGAGACCCTCAAGGAGCAACGGGCTTTCGCCGATGCCATCGGGCAGGCGCCCACCGAACTGCGCAAGGACCTCGAGGCCGAAGTCGATCTGCTGGCCGAGCGTACCGTCGGTCAGATCCGTCTGGACGCCACCACGCTGATCGAGCTGCGCTCGCGCCTGGCCGAATCGCCGCTGGATCAGAATCTGGAGACCGCCGTGCAGGCCGTGCAGCGCAAGCAGTCACGGTCGCTGGACAGTCTGGAAGCCACGGTTCGGCTGCTGGAGGCCCTGGGCCTGGAGACATCGGAGTTTCGCGCGCTGATTGTGCGCCAGCGCGGGATCATCGGCATTGAGCTGCTGCAGCGCCAGGTCTTTGCTCGCGTGATGCGCGAACAGCTTGAAACGGCCCAGCAAAGACTCATCTCCAACGGCCCCAATTTCATACTGCGTTCGGTCATATTTCTGGTCATCGTCGGAGCGGCCTGGGTGCTCGCCAGACTGGCTCGCAGGCTCATGCGCGCTTTCCTGCAGTTCCGCCACGTCACGCTGACTCGCTTGTCCGGGGAGGTTCTGGTTTCCGTGATCGGCGTACTGGTCTTCCTGCTCGGCCTGATCCTGGCGCTGTCCAGCCTCGGCGTTTCAGTCGGGCCGATGCTGGCCGGCCTCGGCATTGCCGGCATCATCATCGGCTTCGCTCTGCAGGACTCGCTCGGCAACCTGGCCTCGGGCGCGATGATCCTGCTCTATCAGCCCTACGATGTGGACGATCACGTACGCGTCGGCGATGTCGAGGGCATCGTGAAAAAGATGAATCTGGTGGCTACCACCATCACCACTTTCGACAACCAGGTCCTGGTTGTTCCGAACAAGAACATCTGGGGCGGGACCATCGTCAACCACACCGCCAGCCGGGTGCGGCGCGTCGATATCGAAGTCTCGTTCAGCTATGACGAGGACATCGATTTCGTCGAGCAGGTGCTGCTGGAGGAAATGGCTGCTGAGCCCCGGGTTCTGAAATCGCCGGAGGCGACGGTACACATTGGTCGCTGGGACGATTCCTCGGTCACCATGATGGCCAAGCCCTGGGTCGGCACCGCCGATTACTGGTCCACCCTGCGCGCGCTGACCAAGCGCTTCAAGCAGCGCTTTGACGCCGAAGGCATCAAGATTCCCTTCCCGCAGCGCGATGTCCATGTCTTCGAACACGGCAAGCCGCCGGAAAGGCCCGAGCGACCCGCACGTCGCACCGAGGATCGATCGGAGGACGGTGCTCCACCCGGAGAGAGCGAGGATTCGTCTTGAGTTTCGAACCGCTGGGCTGAGTGCAGACAGATGGCCTTCGGTGATCAGGCATCCAGCGGTTCGGAGCCCTTTCGAAGCGCTCACTGCGCGGACCGGCTTTTCGTCTACGGCACCCTGCGCCGTGATGCGAACAGTCCCGCCCATCGGTGGCTGGCACAACGCTCGGAATTTCTCGGCGGGGCCTGGTGCCACGGCCGCTTGTACCGCATCGCGCACTACCCCGGCCTGGTGCCGACCGACGATCCGGACGAGCGCGTGGTCGGCGAAGTCTATGCGCTGCAGCAGCTCGAATCCACGCTGGCCGAACTGGACCGCTACGAGGAATGCGGACCGGAGTTTCCCGAGCCCACCGAATACCTGCGTCGCCAAAGGAGAGTTGCCATGGCCGACGGACGAGAATTGAGCGCCTGGGTCTATATCTACAACCGCCGCCCGCCCGAATCGGCGCGCATCGTTTCCGGCGACTTTCTCAAGCCATGACGGCGCCGCGCCCGGGCGCGCGGGCAAACCCGGCCGCGTCCATGTTTCAGGTCTCGGCGGGCGCCAACTTCAGTCGCTGCCGGCGCTATCGCTACACCTTGTGGCGCAGCTGGGATGAGAAGCGTCCAAAGGTGATGATCATCGGCTTGAACCCGTCGACTGCCGATGCGCGCAATACCGATCCCACGATTCGCCGCTGCATCGGTTTTTCCAATGACTGGGGCTACGGCGGCTTGATCGTGACCAACCTGTTTGCTTTTCGGGCGACCTACCCGGCTGATCTGAAGGCCGCCGTCGATCCGGTGGGTCCGCGCAACGATGTCTGGATTCGGCGCATGGCGCGCCAGGTCGAGACCATCGTGGCTGCCTGGGGCAACGACGGGGCCTGGCTGGGACGCTCGGCCAGATTACGCCGCATGTTTGCCGGGCGCCTGCACTGCATTCGGCTCAACGCCTGCGGTGAACCGGCGCATCCGTTGTATCTGCCGGCTCGCTTGAGACCGCGGGAATGGTGAGGAAAGGGTTCGGGGTTCAGGTTTTTAGGACTGAAGTTTTTGGGGGCCAGGGCTGGCCGATGGGACTGGCGTCGTAGCCGGGTAACTCGTGCACGGCCGCATGCAGATCCGGGTCGGTTTGCAGCAGGTTGATCAGGCCCGCCAGTCGTTCACTATCCAGGGCGGTCTTGCGATAGGCCAGCAGGAAGTGCTCGCGGGCCATGGCAACGAAAGCAAGATCGAAGCGCTCGGCCGCGGCCTGCACACCGAAGCCGGCATCGGCAGCGCCGCTGGCGACCATGGCGGCAACGGCCAGATGGGTAAATTCCTCGCTGGCGTAGCCGCGAATCTCGGCGGGCTGAATCCCGGCCTGGGCCAGCAGATGGTCAAACAGCAGGCGCGTTCCTGAACCCGGCTGTCGATTGATGAAGGTGGCCTCAGTCTCGGCAAGGTCGGCCAGTGTCTCGAGCCGGTCCGGATTCCCGCGGGGCAGGATGAGTCCCTGGCTCCGGTCGACGAAGCGCACGATCTGATAATCGGCAGGCGGTAACAGGCGGGCGAACTGCTCGCCGATCTCGGCGGCTTGCGCCAGATCGGGGATGTGGTAGCCGGCCAGATCGCAGCGCCCCGCGATGAGCTGGCGAACCGCATCCAGGCTGCCGCGATACTGCACGCTGAGCTTTCGCGCACCCCGGGCCGTGTAGCGTTGGCGCAGCAATTCCAGCGCCAGGTCATGGCTGGCCACCAGACGAAGCGGTGCGGTTCGATCCAGCAGCACCGCGAGTTCTTCGGCTATTTCTGCGCCCAGGCTGTCGAGGGTCGGGGCCAGCCGCGCCTGAGCACGTCGTTGGGCCCACAAGACGGTGCGCCCAAGGTCAGACAGCGCCGCGCCGCGTCCGCGCTCCAGGATCAGCAACGGCGCGCCCAGGCGCTGCTCCCAGTCCCGCATCAGGCCCCAGGCGTGGCGATAAGAGGTCCCGCAATCTTCGGCTGCCTGGCGCAGCGAGCTGCCGTCCTCGACGACGCTCAGTAGACGGAAGACCAGCTCATCGAGGGATTCGCTCTTTTCCAGGCCGATGGCCCACTGGATATCGAGTCTGACGTCCACGAAGTGTCAACTTATGCTCGAGGTTGCAGGTCAGCGTTCAGCTTGCATAGCATCAAAACCCATAAAAACAAAGCAGCTACACTACTGCCTCGCGCGGGCCGCGCGCTTAAAGTCGCACAACGAAGCATAACTTATCGAGGTTTTGCCTGCTGATCCATGGACGGAAACCCCCTCATCAAGGCCATTGAACTGATCGTCGAGATGGACTCCGCCCTGCTGGGGATCGTGGCTTTGTCGCTTCAGGTCAGCCTGTCCGCGGCGTTGATTGCCGCCCTGATAGGTCTGCCGCTGGGTGCGGTCATTGCGCTGTATCGCTTTCGCGGTCGCGGCGCCGTGGTCGCCAGCCTGAATGCGCTGATGGGGCTGCCGCCGGTGGTCGCCGGTCTGATGGTTTACCTGCTGCTCTCGCGAGCCGGTCCACTCGGTCCGCTGGGCCTGCTGTTTACCCCGACGGCGATGGTCATTGTCCAGACGGTCCTGGTCTTTCCGATTATCGCCGCGCTGGCCCGCCAGGTGATCGAAGACCTGTGGGATGAGTATCGCGAGCAGCTTCAGTCGCTGGGCTCGGGTCGGTTGCGCGCCATTCCCACCCTGTTGTGGGATGCCCGCTTTTCCCTCATCACCGTGGTGTTGGCCGGGTTCGGCCGGGCAAGCGCCGAGGTCGGCGCGGTACTGATCGTCGGCGGCAATATCGAGGGGGTGACGCGGGTGATGACCACGGCCATTGCGCTGGAAACCAGTCGCGGCGACCTGGCTCTGGCGCTGGGTCTGGGCCTGATTCTGATGGTGCTGGCCCTGCTGGTCAATTTCACGATCTTTTTTGTCGGTGAGCACGGCAAGCGGCGGCTTGGATGAGTGCCGCAAGCCTCACGCCCTCGACCGAGACAAACATCCTGCCGCTGCGCCTGCGCGGTGTGGGTTTCGATCGCGGCAATCAGTCGCTTTTGTCGGATATCAACCTGGAATTCGGGCCGCGCGGCAAGACCATTGTGCTTGGCCCCAACGGTGCCGGAAAGAGTCTGCTGATGCGGGTTTGCCACGGTCTGATCGAACCCAGCCGCGGTCAGGTCAGCTGGGCGCTTGACGGCCGGGGGAGCGCCAGCCAGCTCAAGCGCAGGCAGGCCATGGTTTTCCAGCGGCCGGTGTTGCTGCGCCGCAGCGTGCTGGCCAACCTGAAACATGCGTTGGCCCTGCAGGGCGTCCCGCGCGCCGAGCGCCAGGATCGTGCGGTCGAGGCGCTGGATCGCGTCGGCCTGATGTCTCTGGCGACGCGGTCGGCCCGGGTCCTGTCGGGCGGGGAGCAGCAACGGCTGGCGTTGGCCAGGGCCTGGGCGTTGCGCCCGGAAATCCTGTTTCTGGATGAGCCGACTGCGGCGCTGGACCCGTCGGCGGTCAAGGCAGTCGAAGATGCCGTACTGACTTTTCATCAGGCCGGCACTCGAATCGTCATGACCACCCATGATCTGGGCCAGGCGCGCAGGCTGGCCGACGATGTGGTTTTCCTGTGCAACGGTCGTCTTCTCGAGCACGCGCCGGCCGAACCATTTTTCCGTCATCCGCAAAGCCCGAAGGCGGCGGCGTTCTTGCGCGGCGACCTGGTCTGGTAGACGGCACCTGAGTTTTGGTTCATCAAGGAGCGTATTCATGTCGCCAACGCTGAGCCGCAGCGATTCTGTTCTCGCCGTCGTGCTGCTGTCGGTAGCTCTGTTTTGGAGCACGGCTTCATTGGCCAGCCCGCCGTTCATCGTGGTGGCCTCGACTACCTCGACCGAGCAGTCCGGCTTGTTCAACCACATCACGCCGAAATTTACCCGGGCCACCGGGATCGAGGTGCGCGTTGTGGCCGTGGGCACTGGTCAGGCCTTTGCCATTGGCCGAGCCGGCGACGCCGATATCCTGTTCGTGCATGACAGGGCCGGCGAGCAGCAGTTTCTCGAGCAGGGCTATGGGTTGGAGCGCAGGGATGTCATGTTCAACGACTTCGTCATCATCGGTCCGGCCGCCGATCCGGCCGGCATTGCCGAAGCGGCGAGCGCGGTCGAGGCCATGCAACGTATCGCGACGCACGAAGCGCCCTTTGCCTCGCGCGGTGATGATAGTGGGACCCATCGCGCCGAGCAGCGTCTGTGGCAAAGGGCCGGCGTTGAAGCAGCAGGGCCTTGGTATCGCTCGCTGGGCAGCGGTATGGGATCGACCCTGAACACGGCGGCGGGCATGGATGCCTACGTGCTGGCCGACCGCGGGACCTGGCTGAGTTTCCGGAACCGGCAGAACCTCCTCGTGCTGTTCGAGGGCGATCCGAAGCTGTCGAATCTCTACGCCAGTGTGCTGATCAACCCGGAGCGCCATCCGCACCTGAAACACGACCTGGCCATTCAGTGGCACGACTGGCTGGTTTCGGCGGAAGGCCAGGCTGCGATTGCCGGTTACAGGATCAACGGTGAGCCGCCTTTTTTTCCAAACGCGGATTGAAGGCTGTCCTGAACGGCAAGTTTGCTTCCATCCGGGTCAATCCGGATCTCTGCCCTCCGGCACGTCGAAGGCCTGCCGCACCCAGGCCAGATATTGCTGGTTGGTGGAGACCACCTTGCCCGGTGAATCCGACAGCTTGACTACCGGCTGACCGTTGCACTCGGTCATCTTGATGACGATGTTGATCGGATCGACGCCGGTGTCGTGGGTCAGGTTGGTGCCGATGCCGAAGGTCACGTTGATTTTGTCGCGGAAGCGCTGCCAGATCTCGGCCGCGCGCGGAATGCTGAGTGAGTCGGAAAAGATCAGATTGCGCGTCATGGGGTCGATGCGATTGCGCTGGTAATGATCGATCATGGCCTCGGCCCATACAAAAGGGTCGCCGGAATCCTGGCGTGCGCCGTCGAACAGCTTGCAGAAATACAGGTCGAAATCGCGCAGGAAAGCGTTCAGGCTGTAGGTATCGGACAGCGCAATCCCCAGGTCCCCGCGGTATTCCCGCGCCCAGACTTCAAAGGCAAAGCGCTGCGTTTCGGCCAGTCTGGGGCCCAGCGCCTGACAGGCCTGGATGAACTCGTGGGCCATGGTGCCGATCGGCACCAGCCCCAGTTCCCTGGCCAGCGCCACGTTGCTGGTGCCGCGCACAGAGTCTGGGAGCTCGCGCGCCAGCGTGTGCACCACCTCCTCGTGCCAGGCCCGCGAAAAGCGCCGCCGGGTGCCGAAGTCGGCGAAGATGAATTCGTCGGACCGGTCCAGTGCGCGGACCTGTTCGATCTTCTCAGTCAGGCGTCGACGGCCCTCGCCCAGATCATGATCCGGATAGGCATGGCGCGAGTACAGCTCGCTGACAATGGCCAGCACCGGCACTTCGAACAAAATGGTGTGCAGCCAGGGACCGCGAATCACCAGGGTCAGCTGATCCTGCGCTTCGTCGACCTCGATAAAGCGCGACTGCAGCCGGAACAGGCGCAGGAATTCAATGAAGTCGCGCTTCAGATAACGCAGACTGCTCAGAAAATTCAGTTCTTCGGGATCGAGGGTCAGGCCGCAAAGCTGCTCGATCTCGCGCTCCAGCTCCGCCCGGATGGGCCGCAGATCGACCTGCTTGCTGCGGCAGCGAAAGCGGTACTCGACCTCCGCACCGGGAAACTGGTGCAGCACGGCCTGCATCATCGAGAACTTGTAGATGTCGGTGTCGAGCAGGGACTGGATGATCATTGCCGACGTAGAGACTGCATTGCTAAAACGCTGCTCATCATAGCGCGGCGCCATGACGACTTGCGTTTCTCAACGCGGACGACGTTGACAAGGCGCCTGGCGATCGTAAATGGGCCGCTGTTAAGCCGTTAAGCCGGATATTTCGGCTGACGGTTTTTCCTAGCGACTTGCCCCTGCATCACGACGCTGCACGGCCACATTAGGATTATCCGTGAACACGCCATCGATATTCAGCACATGGAAAAAGTAGTCCAGCAGTTGCTCCAGACTGATGTTCTCCGGGAGGCCCTCGCGTCGGAAGGTGTAGGGATGCATCGCCAGGCCGAGCTCGCGCGCCCGCTTGAAAAGAGCCGAGGGCTGCGGGCTGCCAGTCAGGTCTCCGTCAACCAGTAAGGTCAGGACCGGGCCGATGCCGACGGCAAATTCGGCGACTTCGGCCAAGCCTTCCTCGCTGATCATCGCCGCATAGTCAACGTGATTCATTTGCCAGTCGTCCATGCCGATGAGCTGGATCAATGCAAATTGATCCCCGAATTCAGCGTGAATGGTCTTCAGCGGTTCCGGCTCAAAGCTCTGGATGAACACCGGCAGGTCATCGCTGGGCAGGTCATGCTCCAACAGCAGCTCGACCAGCGCCTGGCCGAAGTCCATGCCGTGCTCGGCGTGAAACCGGGCGAATTTAAGTTCGGGGTAGACGCCTACCCGTTGCCCGGTGCTGCGGTTCAATTCCCGGGTCAGGTCGATCAGTTCGCCGAATTCAACGATGCGGAATTGCCCCAGACCGACGGGCCATCGTTCCGGGTATCTTGCTTCACCGGTGTCGGGTTCGATGCGTTCGTTGACCCGTAGCGTGCGAATTTCGGACAGGGTGAAATCAATCGCATAGAACCCGCCGTCGTCCCGAGCGCGGTCCGGAAACCGCTCAGCGACGTTGGTGGTCGCTTCCAGCGTCAGATCATGCAGCGCAATCAGACGGCCATCGGCCGTCATGACCAGATCGGGCTCGAGAAAGTCAGCGCCTTGCCCATGTGCCAGTGCATAGGCTTCCATGGTGTGCTCCGGCAAGTAGGCGGATGCGCCGCGATGGGCAATGACCAAAGACTCGCCCCAGCTCGAGCCCGCGACACTGATGCCCAGCATGAGTATGCCAAGCCATAGACGATTGCTGCGATGCATCGATGCTTCCCGTCGAGACCAGACCTGTATTTCAACAGCCGCCTATTGCGGTCCCGTGACACAGAAGCTGGTCTGAAAGATCAGCGTCATGTTCGGGGCGCATCATGGGATGACGATGACGTCCGATTTCGATCAAATGCGCATTTCTTTTTGTTTTCTGCTGATGCTCTCTTGGACGATGGCCACGGCCGGCGATTGTCTGCCCTCGCAGCTCCATCCGCCGCTGTGTGACCGCAGCGGTGATCTGGTTGCCGATGCGCCGCAGGACTCAGGCGCCTTGCGCGACCCGCGGGTTCTGGTGTTTGCCTACACGCCGGTTGAAGATCCGTCCGTGTTTGCAGAGGTGTGGGAGGAATTCATTGCCCATCTGTCGGACACCGTCGGACGCCGGGTGCGGTTTTTCCCGGTGCAGTCCAACGCGGCTCAGCTGGAGGCCATGCGCGCAGGTCGGCTGCATGTGGCCGGTTTTAACACCGGATCGACACCCCTGGCGGTCAACTGCGCGGGGTTCGTGCCGTTCGCGATGATGGCCCGCGAAGACGGCACCTACGGCTATGAAATGGAAATCATCACCCGCAGCGACAGCGAATTGCACGACCTGGAAGACCTTCGCGGGCGAAGCCTGGCTTTTACCCAGCCGACGTCGAACTCGGGATTCAAGGTACCCACTCTGCTGCTAGCCGAGATGGGCCTCGAAGCGGATCGTGATTTCAGGGCGCGATTCTCAGGCCGCCATGACAACTCGGTCCTTGGCGTGATCAACGGCGATTTCGATGCAGCCGCCATCGCCAATGTGGTCGTTCGCCAGATGAAGGCTCGCGACGTCGTCGATCCTGCCATGCTGCGGACCATTTACCGCTCGGAGACTTTTCCGACCACGGCCTACGGGCATGCTCATGATCTTGCGCCCGAGTTGGCCGAGGACATTCGCGCGGCCTTTTTCAGCTTTGACTGGGAGGGAACGGCACTGCAGGCCGAGTTCCGCGAATCAGGAGAGGCGCAGTTCATTCCGATCAGCTATGCAGAACACTGGACCGTGGTGCGCGAAATCGACGAGGGTCTGGGCATCGAATACCGCTGCCGCTGAGGCGGGGTCATGCTCGACATTCGCGGCCTGAGCAAGCGCTATCCGGGCACCGGTGCCGCGGCCTTGAGCGGTCTGGATCTGACGGTGGAAAAGGGCCAGATACTGGCCCTGATCGGCCCCAGCGGCGCCGGCAAGAGCACCCTGATCCGCTGCGTCAACCGCCTGGTCGAGCCCGATGCCGGTTCAATACACCTCGACGGGGTTGACCTGACTGCGCTGCGCCCGCGGGCGCTCAGGCAAGCGCGCAGCCGGATCGGCATGGTGTTCCAGGAGTTTGCCCTGATCGATCGCCTGACGGTAATGGAAAACCTGCTGGCCGGCCGGTTGGGTCAGACCGGTTTCTGGCGTTCAACCCTGCGACGCTTTCTGCCTGAAGACATTGCCGCGGCGTACCGTCTGCTCGACCGCATCGGTCTTGAAGGCTTGCACAACCGGCGCGCCGACCAGCTCTCCGGCGGTCAGCGCCAGCGCGTCGGCATTGCCCGCGCCCTGATGCAGCAGCCCCGGCTGCTGTTGGTCGACGAGCCCACCGCCAGCCTCGATCCGCGCACCTCGCGGCAGATCATGCGCCTTTTGCTGGAGTTGTGCCGCGAGCAGCAACTGGCGGCGATCATCAACCTGCACGACGTGCCATTGGCCCGCAGTTTTTGTCCTCGCATCGTCGGCCTGAGAGCGGGTCGACTGGTGTTTGACGGACCGTCGGAAGCACTCGACGAATCGGCGATGAGCACGATTTATGGCGAGGAGAACTGGCGCATGGCAGAAGCCGACTCCGAAACGGACGCAAGATGAGTGTTGATGCTTCCGCACGGCGCTGGCGCCGGCCGCCGCTGATTGACAACCGTCTGCTGCGCTGGGTCCTGACCGGGCTGATTCCGGCCTACCTGGTCGTGGTGTTGCTGACGCTGGATGTTCCATTGGCGCGCATCGCGGCGGGTTGGCCCCGCGCGGCGGAAATGGCCGCGGCGCTGTTGCAGCCCGATTTCATCAGCCGCGGCGGAGCGATCTGGCAGGGCATTCAGGAAAGCCTGGCCATGAGTTTCGCCGCCACGTTTTTCGGCTTTCTGATCGCCATCCCCTTCGCTTTTGGCGCGGCCGGAAATGTCGCACCGCGCCCGGTCTATCACTGCTGCCGGGCGGTGATTGCGGTCTCGCGCAGCTTTCAGGAAATCATCATCGCCATCCTTTTCGTGGCCATGCTCGGGTTTGGCCCCCTGG
Organism: uncultured Wenzhouxiangella sp.; assembly: GCA_964623655.1. Taxonomy (GTDB): domain Bacteria; phylum Pseudomonadota; class Gammaproteobacteria; order Xanthomonadales; family Wenzhouxiangellaceae; genus Wenzhouxiangella. The sequence goes on along the minus strand of CAZUTZ010000029.1, from coordinate 2,865 downwards.
CCGGCCTGGCGACCCTGATCTTTGCCGGCTTCGGGTTCATCGCCAAGCTGGCGGCCGAGGAAATCGAGGCCATGCCGCCGGCTGCTCTGGAAGCCATGCGCGCGAATGGCGCCAGCTGGTTGCAGCAGATGGTCTACGGCGTCTGGCCTTTCCTGCTGCCGCGCCTGACCGGTATCACCCTGTACCGGCTCGACATCAATTTCCGCGAATCGGCGGTGATCGGCATCGTCGGTGCGGGCGGCATTGGCGCGACCCTCAATACCGCGCTGGACCGCTTCGAGTACAACAGCGCCGCGGCCATCATCATTCTGATTGTCCTGATTGTTCTGGCGGCGGAATATGCATCTCAGACGGCCAGGCGACGGCTGAGATGAGCGCCGTGGAAGCACCTTGGCGTCACTGGTCGGGGCGACGGCTGCTGCAGTGGCTGGTCTCGGTGACCTTGCTGGGTCTCATTCTCGGCTGGAGCTTTGCCGTCATCAGCGCGGGCACGATCTGGGATTTCGTCCTCGATGCGCCCGAGCAGGCGCGCAATCTGTTTGCCCGCATGATCCCGCCGGACTTGGCGTTTCTGCGCGAACTCGGCCGGCCGGTGCTGGAGACCATCCACATGGCGACGCTCGGTACGCTTCTGGCCCTGTTGCTGGCGGTTCCGCTGGCCTTTGCCGCGGCCGAAAACACCACGCCGAGGGTTCCTGGCCTGCGCTGGCTGGCCCTGCTGCTGATCGTGACATCACGCTCGGTGAATTCGCTGATCTGGGCGTTGTTGCTGGTGCTCATCCTGGGCCCCGGTGTGGTCGCGGGCATCATCGCGATTGCCCTCAGGTCGGTGGGCTTTATCGGCAAATTGTTGTACGAGGCGATCGAGGAAAGCGCGCCGCTTTCGCTGGAGGCCATGCGCAGCTGCGGCGCTAGCCCCATGCAGGTGCGCGTCTACGCGGTCTGGCCCAACGTGCTGCCTGCATTCGTTGGCATCGCCGTTTACCGCTGGGACATCAACATCCGCGAGGCCAGCATTCTCGGCCTGGTCGGGGCCGGCGGCATCGGCCTGGCCTTGATCAGCGCGATCGACACGCTGGCCTGGGGTCGGGTAGGCACCATTTTCCTGGTCATTCTGGCCACGGTGATAGCCAGCGAATGGCTCTCTGCCCGGGTGCGCGCCCGGGTGACTTAAACCAAACAGGAACAACCATGATGCTTTCTTGCCACCGAGTCGGGGCGCTGCTGCTGTTGCTTTTGTTGACCATCAGCAATGCCTGGGCGGATTGCCCGGACACCCGGCGCCCGGACGGTCCACCGCTGTCGCAGGCCGGACAGCATGCCGTGGGCATCGAGGATTTCATGATCGAGACCGATGCCCCCGACCGCAGTCTTGAGCTCAGTGTGTGGTATCCGACGGCCAACAACGAGGGCGAACGCGTGGTCTACCGCGACGCCCTCGGCAGCGGTCCGGGTGATCCGGACAGACCCGTTTTGCCTTTCGAGTTTTGCGGTCTCGCTTTTCAGTCGGCGCCACCTGTGATTGATGCGGGGAGCTTGCCAACCGTCCTGATCAGCCACGGATTTCCAGGTTCCAATGTGCTGATGGCCTGGCTGGGTGAGCACCTGGCCAGCCACGGCTTTGCTGCTATCGGAATCGGTCATACCGGCGCCACTCACGCCGATCGAGGCGAGTTACCGGATGTGCTGGTCAACAAGCCGGCGGATATCCTGCGCGTGATCGATGCGATCGATGACGAGGTCATCGCGCTGGAGGGTGTCGCCTTCAATGCAGGGCGGATCGGCCTGGTCGGTTATTCCATGGGCGGTTATGCCGGCCTGGTGGCGGCGGGTGCCGCGCTTCATCCCGGAATTTCCGAGCTGCCGCTGATGCAGGGAATCGATTTGACGCCGTGGATGTCAGCCCGGCTGGAGCCCGATGAACGCATCGCCGCCGTTGTCGGCCTGGCACCCTGGGGCGGGCCGGAGGCGCTGGAGCGGGTTGGCTTGGCGGGCTTGAGTCTGTGGCCGGCGGACTCGATTGCAGCAGTCTCGTCCCCGCTGCTTTTGGTCAGTGGTGACGCCGACCTGGTCTCTGGCTATGCGGGTGGAGCACGATGGATTTTCGAGCACGGCCGCCAGGCGCGCTGGCTTTTGACCTATCACCAGGCTCGCCACAACGTTGCCCCCATGCCGCCGCCGAGCGTCAGCCGGGAGTTTTTACGGGAATTCAATCACTATGCCGAGCCGGTCTGGGACATTGAGCGCCTGAACGATCTGAACCGGCACTTCATCCTGGCTTTTCTGCAGGCCAAATTGATGGATGATCCTGAAGCGCTGCGCTGGCTGTCCAGTCATGACAACGGAGACCCAAGACCGCCGGGCTTCGGTGAGCGTGACGCGATCGGTTTCAGTCTGGAACGCAGAGGGGGCGATTGATGAGTCGCACGCCTTGCCGCTGGCTGCTAAGTTTGCTGGCGGTCCTTTTGCTGATCAGTCTGGTCGCGGCATGGCCTGACGGCTCCGGGCGGCCCGAAATTGAATCACTATGGCGCGTCGAAATCATTGCCCATCGCGGCGGCTTGATCGAGCGTCCGGATTCAACCATCGCAGCCTTCGATCACGCCGTCGCAGCGGGGGCCGACTGGCTGGAACTGGACGTGCACTTGAGCGCCGACGGCGAGGTGGTCGTCATTCACGACGATACCGTTGATCGGACCACCGATGGACGTGGGCGGGTCGCTGAGCTGACCCTGGCCCAACTGCGCACACTGGACGCCGGCTATCGATGGCCAGACGACATGCCGCGTGCCAAACGCCGATTTGCGCCCGACGACATGGAGCCGGTCTGGCGTGCACGGGGACTGCGCATTCTGACCCTGGATG
>CAZUTZ010000028.1:0-14066 GCA_964623655.1 uncultured Wenzhouxiangella sp. | reverse complement strand
AAAAAAGGGTTTGTTCAGGGCCTCTCGAACTTTGAGCCGTCCTTACGCAGAAAGCCTTTTTCCTGCACGCTCTGTGACTCTGCGCCTCTGCGTGATGCTCTCTAACTCAATGCCGAGTCACGCAGTCGGCAGCAAAACGCATCCACGGGTGATCGAACTGGTGCGCCAGCCAGGGGCCAATGGCGACCAAAACACCGGTCAGGGCCATCAAGGTCGCTGCCGCGTAGCGCAATCCGCGCCGGTTGACCGCTGACCGGGCCTTCAGTGCGGCCATGCCCGTGCCCAGCAGCAAGGGCACGGTGCCCACGCCGAAAGCCACTACCATCGCGGTCGTGGCGACCGGGTCGGCCAGCAGCACGGCGGCAGCCACCACCGAGTAAAGCAATCCGCAGGGCAGCAAGCCCCACAGCAGGCCCAGCCCCAGGGCGTTGTCCAGGGTTTTGACCGGCAAAAAGCGGCCCAGCAGCGGAATCAGTCGGCGCGTGAACGGTGCGGCCAGTTCGCCGGCTCGGTCCCGGAAGCGGCCGGGCAGCGCGATGTACAGCGCCATGGCCACCAGCAGGGCGCCGAGCAGAAAGCGCATGACGGTTGGCGCCTGATCGGGCAGCAGCGTGGCCGGCAGTAGCCCGATCAAGGTGGCGATCAGCGCAATGGCGAGGTAGCTGCTGATGCGCCCGACGTGAAAGCCGGTCGCCAGCCAGGGGCGGTCGCCCGGCAACTGGGCGTGCAGAAGACCGGCGATCCCACCGCACATCCCCAGGCAATGGGTCGAGCCGAACAGCCCGGCAAGGAAGCCGGCCAGCAGCGCTGCTTCAGGTGTCATCCGGCAGGTCGCGGGGCGTCAGTCATCATCCGGTTTGGGCTTGTCCGGCCGCGGCTTGTCCTCGTCGTCGAGAATATCCAGTGCAGGCGTGTCGAGATCGTCGAATTGATCATTCCTGACCGCCCAGAAAAAGAATGCGATGGCCAGGATCATCAGGATCACCGACAGCGGGATGAGGACGTAGATGATGTTCATGGGCTGGTCGCCGCCTCGGCCGTGCCCGGGGGGATGGCAGACGCGGGCGCGGATTGTTTGCCGGCCTGCGGCGCTCGACCGAGCCGCTGCCCGTTCATCACCACAAGCAGGCTGGAGGCCGACATGCCGATGGCGGCCAGCCAGGGTGGGACGAAGCCGGCGGCGGCAAAAGGCAGGGCGGTGATGTTGTAGGAAAACGCCCAGGCCAGGTTTTGGCGCACGATGCGGCGCACCCGCGGTGCCAGGTCGAAGGCGGTACTCACCCGGCTCAGATCCTTGCCGGTCACCACCAGGTCGGCCTGGGTGCGGGCGATGTCGGCACCTTCGGCCAGGGCCACCGAGACATCGGCGCCGGCCAGTACGGGGGCGTCGTTGATGCCGTCGCCGACCATTGCCACGCGCGCGCCGTTGGCCTGCAGTTGACGGACCAGTTCCAGCTTGTCGGCCGGCGAGCAGTTCGCTCGGACGTGCTTGATGCCCAGGCTGCGGGCGACGGTCTCCACGTTCTCGGTGCGGTCGCCGGAGGCCAGCCAGACCTGCATGCCCGCGGCCTCAAGGCCGTCCACCAGCTCACGCGCGCCGTCGCGCAGCGGACTGTCGACGCGGAACCAGGCGTATACCCGCTCGCGCGAGGCGAGGGCAATCCACTGACCCTCGGCGGGCTCGGTCAGGGTTTCACCCAGCCATTCGGCGACAAAGGCCGGCTTGCCGAGGCGATACTCCACCCCGTCGACGCGGCCGGCCACGCCGGCGGCGGTGACGGTTTCGGCGTTTTCCACGCCGGCGCCGTCGTCGAAGCGGGCGAAGGCCGTGGCGACCGGATGACGGCTGACCCGCTCAAGGCGTCCGGCCAGCACCCGTGCGCGGTCGGCATTGACGCCGTCGACGACGCGCGTCTCGGCAATCGCCATGTCGGGCCGGGTCAGGGTGCCGGTCTTGTCCAGTAACACGTGGGTGATCTTCGGCAAGAGCTCCAGGGTATCGGGCCGGCTGATCAAAACACCGAGGCGAGCAAAACCGCGCGCAGCCGCAGCCAGGGCGACCGGCGTGCCAAGGGCCAGGGCGCAGGGACAGGACACCACCAGCACCGACAACACCACGGGCACGGCCACGGCCGGATCGATCTGCCACCAGATCAGGCCGGTGACGGTCGCGCCGGTGAGCACGAAAGCGACAAACCAGCCGGCCAGGCGGTCGGCCATCTGCGCCATGCGCGGTTTGAACAGGCGGGCCTGGTCGAGCAGACGGACAATGCCCGAAAGCACCGTGGACTGGCCCAGATCCTCGATCTTCAGCGTCATCTGCCCGTCGCGCACCAGGCTGCCGGCCAGCACCTGTTCGCCCACACCGCGGCGGCGCGGGATGGACTCACCCGACAGCAGGGATTCGTCGACCATGACCGAACCCGACTCGATCACGCCGTCGGCCGGAATGGTTTCGCCGGCGGTGAGCTGCACGCGATCTCCCGCGGCCAATTCGACCAGGGCGACCAGCTCCGCGCCGGTCTCGGTCAGACGCCGGGTCTGGACGGGCAGTGAACGGGCCAGCGCCGACTGCAGCTGGCCGGCGTTCTGGCGCGCCACCAGTACCGCGTAGCGGCCCAGCAACAGGAAGAAGATGAACATCACCACCGAGTCGAAGTAGACATCGCCGCTGCCGAACAGGGTGACGAAGACGCTGAAAAACAGCGCCAGCAGCATGGCCGCGGCCACCGGCACGTCCATGCCCATCCGACCCTGCTTGAGGGTGCGCCAGGCCGACTTGTAGAACAGCTGTCCGGCATACAGGCTGACCGGGACGGCCACCACCATGGAAATCAGCACGAAAAAGCGCTCGGACTGGGCGTCCAGATCCTGCCAGGCGCCGATGTATTTGGCCAGCGCAAAACTCATCACCTGCATCATGCCCAAGCCGGCCACCACGATGTATTTGAGCATCTGGCGGCGCTCGGTCTGGTTGCGCGCGGTACCGGCTTCCGGCGAGTCCAGGTGCGGGCGATAGCCCAGGGCGGCGAGACGCGCGGCGATTTCGCTCAACGGCGATGTTTCCGGATCAAAGCGCAGGTGAGCCCGGCCGTCAGCCACGTCCACGCGCACTTCGGCCACCCCGTCGAGGGCGCCGACGAAGCGCTGGATCAGCCAGGCGCAGGCCGCGCAGTGGACGTTTTCCAGCACCAGGCTCAGGCGATACAGCCCGTCGCAGTCGGCGCGGGCGTAGTGGTCGAGTACCGCATCGCGATCCCAGGCCTGGAAATCCTTCGCGCTGGCCTGGTCGGCCAGTTCCGGTCGCTCGGGCAAAGCGTCGCGGAAGTCGTAGTAGCGGGTCAGTCCCGCCGAGGCGATCAGCGTCGCCACGGTCTGGCAGCCATGGCAGCACATGGCCCGGGCCTGGCCGCCGATCTCGGCCCGGATGTCGACGCCGGACGGAATCGGCTCGCCGCAGTGCCAGCAGCCGCTGTGCGCGTGGCCGGCGTTCTGGCTCATGGTCGGCGCGCTTCTACCCGAGTGCTGGCGCCACTGCCCAGACGGCCGGCCAGCGCCCAGCTCTGGTTCAGGTCACTGACGTTGACCTGGGCTCGCGCATGGGGCGGTTCGGCGTAGCTGCCGCGATACTCGCCGTCGCCGGTGTGCATGAGCAAAGCCACGCTGTCGTGGGCGCTGGTGGCCGGGTGCTGGAATTGCACCATCAGCTGCTCGGGCAGTTTGTCGGCATCGGTCGCGCTCAGGCTGAGCACGATGGCTTCGCCGTCCAGCGCCAGGCGCCCGCTCAAACCCAGCGCGCGCGCCTGGTCGATGCGGGCGCTGTCCTCGGTGACAAACTTGCCCAGCGAGCCGAACTGGCCGCTCACGATCTCCGGCGGATTGGAAAAGCCGATGATCGCCAGCGTCGAGCCGGCGACCACGCCGATGCCGGTGATGCTGACCAGGATGAAAGGCCAGGGTTCCTTGTACCAGGGATTGGCGGGTGTCTGTTGCATGGGAATCAGTCCGGGTTGGCGGGAATGAAAAAGCGGGTTTCGACCTGCGTCAGGCGCTCATCGTCGGGCGAGCGAATCTCGATGGTCATGGGCTGCATGCCGGGATCGGCCGCGGTCAGCGGCAGTGCCACGGTCAGCGGTAGATCGGCCGTCTGGCCGGCGGCCACCTCCACGGTGCGGGAAGGTTGGACCACGCGCAGATTGGGCAGGCCTTCAGCGCTGATGTCCAGCCGCATGACCTCGTCGGTGCGGTTGGTCAATTTCAGGCTGTAGGAATTTTCCAGCTCGCTGCCGACCACGCGATACAGACTGGTGCGGTCGCGCAGCACGTCGGCGATCAGGGGATCGCGACCGGTCAAGACCAGACCGATGATCGTGCTCAGCAGGGCCAGGGCGGCCAGGTAGATGAAGATGCGCGGGCGCAGGATGCGCGTCGGTTTGTTTTTAAGCGCATTGTCGGTGGTGTAGCGGATCAGCCCGCGCGGGTAGTTCATCTTGTCCATGACCTCGTCACAGACATCGATGCAGGCGGCACAGGCAATGCACTCGATCTGCAGCCCGTCGCGAATGTCGATGCCGGTCGGGCAGACCTGAACACAGGCCGTGCAGTCAATGCAGTCGCCCAGGCCCATGGCCTTGTAGTCGGCGTTTTTGGGGCGGCCGCCACGCGGCTCGCCGCGCTCGGCGTCGTAGGAGATGACCAGGCTGTCGGCGTCGAACATGGCCGACTGAAAGCGTGCGTAAGGGCACATGTACTTGCACACTTGCTCGCGCATGTAGCCGGCGTTGCCGTAAGTGGCAAAGCCGTAGAAAAACATCCAGAAGGTCTCCCACCCGCCCAGATCAAAGCTCAGTACCCGAGGCCCCAGCTCGCGGATCGGTACGAAGAAGCCGACAAACGTAAACCCCGTCCACAGGGCAAAGGTGATCCACAGAAACTGCTTGCTCGATTTGCGGATGAGCTTGTCCTTGCTCCACGGCGCCTTGTCGAGCTTGATGCGCTTGTTGCGCGAGCCTTCGGTGACCCGCTCCATCCACAAAAACACTTCGGTCCACACCGTCTGCGGACAGGCGTAGCCGCACCACAGCCGCCCGGCCAGGGCGGTGAAGAAGAACAGGGTGAGCGCAGCCAGGGCCAGCAGCAGCGACAGGATGATCAGATCCTGCGGCCAAAGGGTGATGCCGAGAAAATGAAACTGGCGGCCGGGCAGGTCGAACAGCACGATCTGCTGACCGCCCCAGTTGATCCAGGGCACGACATAGAACAGGCCCAGCAGCACCCAGGCCGCCGTGACCCGCAGGCGCGAGAAGCGTCCCCGGGTCTCGCGCGGGTAGACCTTCGGCTGCTTGACATACAGCGGAATGGTCTGGGTGGCCTGGCCGCTGTCAGTCATGACGCTTTTGTCCCCGGTGGCTGGAACGCCGCCGGTTGAAATGCGAAGGCGGAATCAGCAGCAGGCGGGTAAAGAAGCTGGAGGAGGCCGTTGCCGCCCAGAACATGAAAAACGCGATCGTGTAGCCGCCCAGGCGCGAGATCTCCATTTCCGGGAAAGTGATGTCGCGCAAAACCAGCGGATCGACGAAGATGAAAAACACCACCGTGGCCACGGCCGCAGCAAAGAACGAGGGCCACAGAATGGCCCCCATCACCACGATGCGCGACGGCATCGTTTCCGCTGCGGTGTCGTGACGTTCAGTCATCGCTGCCGTTCATGTTGCGACTGAGCACGTAGGCCGTGACCAGTCGCGAGCGCGCCTCGCCGAGCAGTTCGCGCTGCGCCGGCATCACGCCTTCGCGCCCCTGGCGGATGGTCGCGCCGATGTCTTCGACGCTGCCGCCATAGGTGAACACGCCCGCCGTCAGGTCGGGAGCGCCCAGCGCCGGGTTGCCGGTGCCATCGGGCATGTGGCAGGCGGCGCAGAGCATCTCGAAATGCTCTCGACCCTGCTCGGCCAGGGTTTCATCCACTTCCTGACCGGAAAGCTGCTGAACGAAAGTCACCGTGCTGGTGATTTCCGAATCGCTCAAGGCGCCCTCGAAGCCCGGCATCACGGCTTCCCGTCCGTAATAGACGCTGGTCCAGACCTGGTCGGGTTCCCCGCCCCAGATCCAGTGGTTGTTGGTCAGGTTGGGAAAGCCGCGCGCGCCACGGGCGTCCGAGCCATGACAGGTCGAGCAGTTGGTGCGAAACAGATTGCGGCCTGCGGCCAGCGCGTCCGGATGCTGCGCCAGCTCCTCCAGCGGCATCTCGACCAGCTCGCCAAAGCGCGCCTCAAAGGCCTCGTTGGCCGCTGCGCGCTCTTCCTGGTACTGCCCTGAAGAAGTCCAGCCCAGCAAACCGCCGAAGCGACCCAGGCCCGGATAGAGCACCAGGTAAATGAGGGCAAAAACGACCGTGCCGTAAAACAGCCACAACCACCAGCGCGGCATGGGATTGTTGAGTTCTTCCAGGTCCTCGTCCCATACGTGTCCGGTGGTTTCCTGTCCCTCGCGGTTGGTTCCGGTCGGCACCTTGGTCTTGCCGGTGGCGATGAACAACCAGACCATGCCGGCGGTAAAGGCCAGCGTCACAATGACCACGAACCAGTGCCAGAACGCGCTCATGACGAACCCTCCTTGCGTTGTTCTTCCTTGTCTTCTTCATCCAGCGGCAGGTGGGCCTGCTCGTCGAAGTCTTCCTTGTCCTTGATGAAAAAGACCCAGATGGTGATGCCGACGAAAGCCAGCATGGCGAATGCCGTCCAAAGTCCGCTACTCATCGTTGCTTTCTCCGTTGGGTCCGGTCCATTGCGTACCCAGGCCCTGCAGGTAGGCAATCAGGGCGTCCATTTCGGTTTTTCCCTGCACGGCTTCGGCCGCTTCCTCGAGGTCCTCTTCGCTGTAGGGATGACCCAGCCGTTTCAGCGCGCGCATGCGTCGCGCCACCTGCTCGCCGTCGACCAGGCGATCGGCCAGCCATGGATAGGCCGGCATGTTGGATTCCGGCACCACGGCGCGCGGATCCATCATGTGCAGATAGTGCCACTCGTCGCTGTAGCGTCCACCGACCCGGGCCAGATCCGGCCCGGTGCGCTTCGAGCCCCACTGGAAGGGTCGGTCATAGACGAATTCGCCGGCCACCGAATAGTGGCCATACCGCTCGGTCTCTGACCGGAATGGCCGGATCTGCTGGCTGTGACAGCCGTAACAGCCTTCGGCCACGTAGACGTCGTAGCCGGCCAGGCGCAGCGCGCTGTAGGGCTTGACGCCGTCGGCGGGTTGAACCACCGCGCCCTTGAACATCAGCGGCACGATCTCGACCAGGCCGCCGAAGCTGATGGCGATGACGATGAGCACGGCCATCAGGCCGATGTTTTTTTCGATTTTTTCATGCATGGTTGATTGCTCCTGCTTCGATGATCATCGCGCGATCAGGCGTGGGACGGTTCGGGAACCGGCACTTCTTCGGCCTGCTTCGGGGCCATCTGCCAGGTCTTGTAGACGTTGTAGACCATGAAGAACATGCCCGACAGGAACACGACGCCGCCGAACAGACGCAGGTAGTAGTAGGGATAGGTGGCCTGCAGCACTTCGACGAAGGTGTAGGTCAGCGTGCCGTCTTCGTTGAACGTGCGCCACATCAGGCCCTGCATCACACCGGCAATCCACATGGCGACGATGTAGAGCACGGTGCCGATGGTCGAGGTCCAGAAATGCCATTCGATCAGGCGGGTCGAGTACATCCTTTCAACCCCGAACAGGCGCGGGAACAGGCTGTAGAGCGCGCCGATGGAAATCATCGCCACCCAGCCCAGCGCGCCGGCGTGGACGTGGCCGATGGTCCAGTCGGTGTAGTGCGACAGGGCGTTGACCGTCTTGATCGACATCATCGGCCCTTCGAAAGTCGACATGCCGTAGAACGACAGGGCGACGATCATGAAGCGCAGGATCGGGTCGGTGCGCAGTTTGTGCCAGGCACCCGACAGGGTCATGATGCCGTTGATCATGCCGCCCCAGCTGGGGGCGAGCAGCATGACGGAAAACACCATCCCTAAGGTCTGGACCCAGTCGGGCAGGGCGGTGTAGTGCAAGTGGTGCGGGCCGGCCCACATGTAGATCGCGATCAGCGACCAGAAATGGACGATCGACAGGCGGTAGGAATAGATCGGGCGACCGGCCTGCTTGGGCACGAAGTAATACATCATCCCCAGGAAACCGGCGGTCAGGAAAAAGCCGACCGCGTTATGGCCGTACCACCACTGGACCATGGCATCGACCGTGCCGGAATAAATCGGGTAGGAGTGGGTCAGACCGGTCGGAATGGCCAGGTTGTTGACGATGTGCAGCACGGCCACGGTCAGGATGAAGGCGCCGAAAAACCAGTTGGCGACGTAGATATGCTTGACCTTGCGCTTGACGATGGTGCCAAAGAAGACAATGGCGTAGGACACCCAGACCACGGCGACCAGAACGGCCAGCGGCCAGATCAACTCGGCGTATTCCTTGCCCATGGTCAGGCCCAGCGGCAGGGTGATGGCCGCGCCCACGATGACCGCCTGCCAGCCCCAGAAGGTGAACGAGGCCAGACCGTCGGAGAACAACCGGGCATGGCAGGTTCGCTGCACGCAGTAGTAGCTGGTGGCAAACAGCGCCGAGCCGCCGAAGGCGAAAATGACGGCGTTGGTGTGCAGTGGTCGCAGGCGACCGTAGCTCAGCCAGGAAATCTCCCAGCCCAGCCCGGGCCAGATCAACTGCGCTGCAATGAAAACGCCGACCAGCATGCCGACAATGCCCCAGACCACGGTCATGACGGCAAATTGCCGGACGACCTTGTCGTTATAGGTGGTGCCTTGGCTCATGGAAATGGCCCTCTGTGAAGATGTCCCTAAGATGCCGCTAATATTGCCGAGGCGGGAGGCAAGAAAATTGATCAGGATCAAATTCGCCTGCATCGTCCGAAGTGAATCAACGCAGCGTCCTATAATCCGGTCTGGTTGTTTTTACAGGACACTCTGACGCGGTGAGCAAGGCCCGCATTTCAGCTACGGACTGGTTGCTCGCCGAAACGGTACGGCTGCACGAGGAGCATCACGGTCGCAGCGGTGACGACGAGACGGCCAATGCGCTGGCCTGCAGTTCCGAATCCACTCTTTCCGGCCGCCTGATTCGGCGCGCCGCCGCGCTGCCGGCTGCCGCCTCGATTCGGCCGGATCTGGCCCGCCTGCACCGTCTGGCCTTTCGGCTCGGCGCGCTGGTCCTGGTGCTGGCCGCGCTGGCCGGTGCGGTGGCCGCTTTTGCCAGCACCGCCGACCGCGAGATCGGTTTCCTGCTGGCCGCCAGTTCGCTGCTGGCCCTGCCCACCCTGATGTTGATCGTGTGGCTGGTCCTGATGCTCTCAATGCGGCCTTCCCGAGCCGCTGCCAGTTTGAGCGGCGGTTTGCTGTCATTGGGGATCAGTCGGCTGGGGCCGCGTCTGTTGAACGGTCCACTGGCCTCGGAAACTGTGGCTGCCACCCGCGGGCTTTTGGGAACGGCGGCCGGTCGCTGGGCGCTCAGCACGCTGGCGCATCTGTTCTGGGTGGTCTACAGCCTCAGTGCGCTGGTGGTGCTGGCTTTGCTGTTCAGCGCCGCGCAATACGATCTGAGCTGGGGAACCACTCTGCTCAGCGATGACAGCGTGATCCGCTTGATTGGCGGCCTGGCCTGGCTGCCGGCTGAACTGGGGCTGATCCAGGCACCTGAACCTGACTGGATTCTCGCCGGCCGCGAAGGGCAGCAACCCGGTGCGGCACGGGCTGAATGGGCAAGCTTTCTGTTGGCCCTGGTGCTGGTCTACGGCTTGCTGCCGCGCTTGTTCCTGGCCGTGCTCAGCGCGCTGCTGGCGCTGAGCGGACTGCGCCGACTGACGCTGGATACCCGCCAGCCAGGTTATCTGCGTCTGGCCGGCGTGTTGAGCGGTGGCGCGGGTGCGGACCTGCACGGGCAGGCGCCGGAAATACCAGCGCCGCGGCGGCGGCGTGCGCCGCGCAACGCGGAAGGACCGCCGCTGCTGATCGGGGTTGAACTGGAGCGCGCCGACTGGCCGGTGGCGCTGCCCGATCAGTCCTGGAAAGAACTGGGCCGAGCCGATACTCGCGCCCAGCGCCGCCAGCTGCTGGCGGCGGCCGAAGGCTTCGAGTGTCCGCCGCCGGCGTTGCTGGCCCAGTGCTCGGCGCTGCGCACACCCGATGAGGGCACGGCCCGCTTTTTGATGCGTCTGGCTGATACCGCCGAAACCATGCTGGTGATCTGGCTCGACGAGAGCGAGCGCCTGCAAACCCGTGGAATCGATCGAAGAGAGAGAATCGCCGACTGGCGACGTCTGGCCCAGCGGACCGGAGCGGCCATGGTGGTTCTGGATGCCGATGCTCCCGATCCCGGTGCGCTGGCCGAACTGCGCGAACGACTCGAGGACGCCCAATGAGTCGGCGCCAGCGCAAGCCGCTCAAGCTGGCCGTGGTGGGGCATACCAATACCGGCAAGACCTCGCTGATCCGAACCTTGCTGCATCGGCGCGACTTCGGCGAGATCGATAACCGCGGTGGCACCACCCGACAGGTGGCTTCAGCTGCCTTGGCCGTTGACGGCGAGACACTGATCACCCTCTACGACTCGCCCGGCCTGGAAGACACACCGGGCCTTATCGAGTGGCTGGAAGCTTTGCCCGGCGAGCGCCATGACGGTCCCGATCGAATCCACCGCTTGCTGACCGACAATCATGCCCGGGCCCGTTTTGATCACGAGGCGCGCGTGCTCGATCTGATGCTCAACGTCGACGTGGCGCTGTATGTGATCGATGCGCGCGAGCCGGTGCTGGAAAAGTACCAGGACGAGTTGGCCGTTCTTGCCATGTGCGCCCGGCCGATTGTCGCCGTGCTGAATTTCATTGTCAGTCCGGAAGCACGTGAAGCCGAGTGGCGTGATGCCCTGGCCCGGGTTGGGCTGCATACGGTGCTGGCTTTCGATGCGGTCGTGCGCGACCCGATCAGCGAGCGCCGGCTGTTTGCCAAGCTGGCCAGCCAGCTCGACGATCATGCCGAGACCATCGAGGCGTGGCTGGATCATCGTGCCGAAGAGGAAGAGGAGCGCCTGGCGGCCGGGAGCCTGACGATCGCCGAATTGCTGATTGATGTCGCAGCCGCCGAGCGACTGGCGACGCTGAATTCGCCCGACGAGAGGACGCGCGTGATTGAAGCGCTCAGAAGAGCGGTGCGCCGGCGCGAGCAGATTTGCGTCGCCACGCTGCTCGATCTGTATCGCTTCGGCCGCGATGACTATGCCGATGAAGACTTGCCGTTAATCGAGGGGCGCTGGTCGGAGGACCTGTTTGATCCGGACACGCTGCGCTACCACGGCATCCGCACCGGCGGTCATGCCGGCATCGGCGCCGGCGCCGGCGCCATGGTGGACGTGGCCACCGGCGGTCTGACGCTGGGCACCGGCACTGTCGTCGGGGCTGCCCTGGGCACGGGGACCGGTCTGGTCCGCGGGTTCGGCTTGCGCGTCAGCGATCGCTTGCGCGGCAGGGAGCGCATCATGGTCGACGATGCCACCCTGCGCTTGCTGGCCTGGCGGCAGCTTCAGCTGCTGGCCGGTCTGCGTCAGCGCGGCCATGCCGCCTGCCAGCCGCTGCCCACGGCCAGTCAGGAACGCTGGGCCGTCGAGCGCTTGCCCGCCCCTCTGCGGCAAGCGCGGCGCAACCCCGTCTGGTCCAGCCTGAACGCGGGCAATCTGCCCAATGCCGCCGGGCGCCTGGCGGTTGGTCGCCTCGCTGACCGGCTTAATGAAGAGCTCGAACAAGCCTCGACGGCCGAGACATGAGCCTGCAGGCTCGGCGAGGGCCTGAAATCAACGCTGGTAATTCGGCTTGGCGTGGGTTACACTGCAAAGGCCTGTAGATTATGGCAGTGAGAGTTCAGGTCGTTATCCCTCCCGGTTTGCCTCCGAAAACCCCCCGCTCATAAGCTGCACGCGTTCTCATATTTGTAATTTCATAAGGTAGTAAGAAAATGGCAACAGGTTCCGTCAAGTGGTTCAACGAGGCGAAGGGTTTCGGTTTCATCAGTCAGGATGATGGTGGCAAGGACGTATTCGTGCATTTCAGCGCCATCCAGGGCAGCGGCTTCAAGACGCTGGCCGAAGGTCAGAAAGTGACTTTCGATATCCAGGACGGCCCGAAAGGCCCGCAGGCTGCAAACGTCACGCCTGCCTGATCGTCCAGCCTGGCAACAGGTTTCTTAAAAAAACCCCGCCTTGTGCGGGGTTTTTTGATCCATGTCCATTCCTGGCGTCGACAAGACGCCTACACTGCCGGTTAATCATAATCATTTAACGCCGGATTCCATCTCCATGACCGACTCCTCGTCAAGCGAATATCCGCTACCGCTGGACCCGCCGCTCAGCGCGGAAGAGGCGCGTGTGCTGGGTTGCCTGATCGAGAAAGAGGCAACCACGCCCGAGGCCTACCCGCTGACCCAGAATGCCTGCGTCACCGCGGCCAACCAGAAGACCAGCCGGCATCCAGTGATGAAGCTCGATCCGGGCCGGGTCGGTCAGGCGCTGCGTCAGCTCGAGCAGCGCGGCCTGGTGCGCAGCGAATTTGGCGCCCGGGCTACCCGCTACGCCCACCAGGTCGACACCGAGCTGTCCCTGACGCCGGCCCAACGCACCCTGATGGGTCTGCTGCTGCTGCGCGGGCCGCAAACCCTGGCCGAATTGTTTTCGCGCAGCGAGCGCATGCATCGCTTCGATGATCTCGATGACGTTCGCTACAGTCTGGATCGGCTGGCCGGTCGCGATGAGCCGCTGGTTGTGCAGTTGCCGCGCGGCGCCGGTCAGCGCGAGGACCGTTACGCGCAAACCCTGGCCGGACGCGTTTCCCCTGGCGCGGGTTCAGTCCGAACCGAACAACGGGCTGATGATTCAACGGGGCAAGAAGCCGCGCCCGATGCGCAGCTTGAAGAGCGAATGAACGCCCTGGAGAGCCGCGTCGCCGCCCTGGAAGAGGGCATGAAAATGCTGCTGCCGGGCGGGCCTCACGCGCCGGGCCAGTAGGCGCTCGCTTTCAAGACTCTCCTCGGGCTTCAGCCAGCAGCGCCGAGGGTGCTTCTCCCTCGCAGCTCAGACGCTGAAAATCGTCGCGCAGGGAGGTCAGTCGGGCCGCTGCCCGATTGATATGGCGTGCATCGGCCAGTTCGATGACGTCTTCCAGCGCCGCGAGGGTCAGCGCCCGGTTTGATTCCATCGCATTCCGATATTCCTCGGACCAGGCCGATTCAGGTCGCATGAGTGCGGCCATTTCATCGGCCAGGAATTCGCGGTCCTGACGGCGTTCCAACGCTGTCGCGAGCCGGTCCTGCCAATACAAACGCTGGCGCAGATGCAGCGTTTCTGTCGGCGTGACCGACTCGGCCCAGACGGTCAACCGCTCACGCTGGTCCCGATTGGCTCGTCCCATCAGGCGTCGAATGGATCGCTCCATCGAGTCCACGCGGTCGTCGATCAGCTCTTCGGATGACTTTTCCTCAACCCGGACGCGGACTTTTTCCGTGCGCTCATCGAACGCGGCCAACACTTCCTTGACTTGCTGGTCATCCAGCGAGGCGGCCAGTTCGGTCAGCATCGGCACGCTGCGCTCGGTCAGGGTACGTCCAAGTACGGCGGCCGCCTCCCCGTATTCGGCCAGACGATCGACGTCGAGGCGGCCTGCGATCAGATCGAGGCGCAGTTGGTCAACCAGCCCGTTATAGCTGGGCAGCTGCGTTGCGCAATGCCAGGCCAGCTCTTCGTCGAGCCAGGCGCGCAGCATTTGCTCCTGATCGCTGTCCAGGCTGACCTGCTGGTTGACCCAGCGGACGGCGAGCCAGTCCAGATTGTTGTAGGCCACGCGCACGCCGCAGCCGCTCAGGCTGGTCAGGAGCACAAGCAAAACGCTTACCCGCATCAACGTTCTCATACCGCGAGATTGCGCCTGCCACAGTCAATACGACGTCATCGGCCTAGTGGGCCATGCGGCTAATTAGGTAACGCTCAGAGCCACTGTGCTGGCGCGA
>CAZUTZ010000027.1:0-14094 GCA_964623655.1 uncultured Wenzhouxiangella sp. | reverse complement strand
GTGCCGGCGAGGGCTTCGACGGCGCCGATGCCGTCCACACCCACATGACCAACTCACGCCTGACCGATCCGGAAATCCTCGAAACCCGCTTTCCCGTGCTGCTGGAAGGCTTCGGCGTGCGCCCCGACTCCGGCGGCCAGGGCCAGCGGCGCGGCGGCCACGGCGCCGAACGGCGGATCCGCTTCCTGGAAGCGATGACCGTGGCCCTGCTGGCCAACTCGCGCGAGCAGGCGCCGCAGGGGCTTGATGGCGGGGAGCCCGGGCAAACCGGCGAGGCCTGGATCCAGCAGCCGAACGGCGTAACTCAGTCGCTGGGCGGACGCGACCGTGCCGATCTCGAGCCCGGCGCCATGCTGGTGATCCGCACGCCCGGCGGTGGCGGCTGGGGCAAGGGCGAATAGCGCCGAAGCGGCGTTCATGCCAACGGCAGAACGGGCCCCGTCGCCGGGGTGATACGCTTTGGGCCATGTTGACTGGAACTCACGCTGCCCGCTTGCGCGTTCCGCCTGGCCTGCCGAACAGAACACGAAGCAGGCTGATCGGCCTGCTGCTGTTCGGCACGGCGTTGTTCATGCTGGGATTCGCTCCACCGGTTGTTGCCGAAATCGAGCGCGGGCAGTTCAGTATCTCCCACATGCTGGGCTATCGGGACGGCGGGCGTTTCGAAGATCCATCGGCCGGCGAACGGCGCAATATTGACGGCGATTCAGCCTGGGCCCTGTCGGCGTCGTACGAATTTTTGCCCGGCCGCTATTACCAGCTCTGGTACAGCCGGCAGAGCACTGACCTCGGACGCGGCGGGCTGGACATTGATTTCGAATACATGCACTTCGGCGGCCGGCTGGATTTCGCGCTCGACGCGCGCATGATTCCCTATCTGGCCGGCGGGTTTGGCGCGACCCGAATCAACGCCCGCGAAAGCGGCCTGGGCAGCGAATTGCGACCCGGCCTGTCGCTGGCCGGCGGCCTGGAATTCCCGTTTTCCCAGACCGTAGCGCTGAAACTGGAAGCCCGCGGCTACCTGACCCTGACCGACGGCGACCGCGAGATCTTTTGCCAGGTCGCCAACGGCGCAGCCTGCGCCCTGGCCTACGACGGTAACGTGCTGACCCAGATCGATCTGCTGGCCGGACTCAAGGTCCGATTCTGATTCAGTTCCGAAAGCGACTGCGCGTCCGGCGCTGCTGGGCTTCGGCCACGATCGAGTGGGTCACGCAAATGCGACGGTTGCGTCCCGGAACTTCGCGGCGAACTCCGACCTCAGAAAGCCCATGCGTATTCTTACCCTCAGCCTGCTGTTGGGCCTTGCCCTGCCCGCCCTTGCCGAAACTTTCGAGCTCGAACAGCACTTCCAGCTCGAACCCGACCGCCAGCAACCTTTCGCCTGCACTGCGCAGGATTTCGGCCTCGAACTGATTGTCGACAATCAGGAAGGCCTGGGCACGGCGGTTTTCGACGATTCCGGCGAACCGATCGGCTACAGCCGCGACTGCCTGGCCGACACTCGCTATTGGTATTACGCGGTCGATGAAAATGGCACGCTGCACGAAATCCGCGAACACGACCAGGACCCGCTCGGCGGCGACGATCTTTCGGTAATCCAGGAGCAGGTCGGCGATGGGCCGATCGCCACCGTGACGCTCACCGACGGGCGCGAGGTGCCTTACCTGATTCGCCACGAGCGCGGCGTGCTCAATCGCTTCATCTACTCGATTTCCATGCTGGTGCCGGTCGAGGAAGTCCTCCACGGCGACCCGATGGCGCCCGATCACTCGCTGTGGAACGGCCGCCTGCTCTATCAGTTCCAGGGCGGCGTCGGCATCGGCCATACCCAGGGCCGCTATTCCACGCGCGGCATCTTCGGTCGACCCGACCGGCTGTCGCGCGGGTATGCCGTCATCCATTCCACCGGCAACCGCACCGGCGATCACTACAACATGCTGCTGGCCGGCCGGGTGGCCGAGCAGGTCAAGGCACGTTTTATCGAGCGTCACGGCGAGCCGCTCTACACCGTCGGCATCGGCGGTTCGGGTGGCGCGGTGCAGCAGTACCTGATCGCGCAAAATCATCCCGGCCTGCTCGACGCCGCCGTGCCGCAGCGCAGCTACCCGGACATGGCGACCCAGATCATTCACCTGGGCGACTGCGCCCTGCTCGATCGGGTCATGAATCGCGAGGTCGCCGACCCCGAATTCTGGCAGCGCTGGGACCGACGCCAGTGGCTGCAGGGCCTGAACGCCATCGACGGCCATATCGGCCGCAACGCCGATCGGATGCGGCGGATCAGCCGCATGGTGCGTCTTTTCGGCATCGACTATCCGGCGCCCACCGGCTCGAGCGAATGCATGGAAAGCTGGCTGGGCATGCTACCGCTGGCCTTCAACCCGCACTTCGGCGCCGAGCGCAACTGGGGCCTGCTCGGCGACCAGATCGACCAGATCGAGCGCACCCACTTCAGCGACGCCTGGGAAGCCTACGGGCTGGATCCCGAAACCGGCTTTGCCCGCGTGCCCTGGGACAACCTCGGCGTGCAATACGGGCTGCACGCCCTGCGCGACGGCCGCATCACGCCCGAGCAGTTTCTCGACATCAACCACCATGTCGGCGGCTGGAAACCACCCGAAAAGTGGCGCCCGGAAGTGCTGCCCTACACCTATCCGCAGGACCTGATTCAGACCCTGGCCGATGATCGCGGCTGGCCGCGATGGCGAGTCGTTCTCGGTCTGCTGGTGGGTGGTTTTTCCTTTGAAGACCTGTTCGACCCCTACTCCGGCCGCAGCGCATGGCGCGCCGACGGACCTGACGCGCCCGCTCGCCGCTCCGCCGCCGACCCGGAGGCGATCGAGGCCATCGAGAATTCAGGCATGACCTTCCAGGGCGAACTGCCGCGCCAGATTCCCATCATTGATCTGCGCGACTACCTGGAGCCGGTGCTCGACATGCATCACGCCCGCGCCTCGTTCGTCGCCCGCGCCCGGCTGCTGGAAAACCAGGGTCATGCCGAAACCCACCGCATCTGGTTTGTCGACAGCAATGAAGACGGCGTCGCACCCTCGATTGAAGACATCAGCCACCTGGCGCTGGATGTGATCGCCGACGAGCTGGGCGCGGCCGAAAACGCTAAAGAGCTTCCTGAGCTGCATCAGGATGCCTGCTTCGAACCGGACGGAAACCTGATTGCGGCCGGCCCCGAGGTCTGGGCCGGCATCCTGGACGATGGCCCGAAAGGCCAGTGCGCCGAGCGATTCACCCTGTTCAGCAATTCACGCATCGAAGCCGGAGCGCCCTTCACCGACGATGTTTTTCGCTGCCCGCTGGTGCCGGTCGCCAGCGCCGTCGAGCAAGGTCTTTACGGCAACTGGGTGCCGGATGATGACCAGATGCGGCGGCTGGAGGCCATTTTCCCCGACGGGGTTTGTGATTATTGATTTCGGCTTGCCGCTTAGAGCTCAAGTATCGATCCGGCGCAAATGCTGACCGACCACCAGCCACGACCCCAGCAGGCCGAACAGTCCGCTGCCGCCGATGACCAGGGCCAGAATGTCGGGGCCGGGGTGAAGCAGGCCGGCGGTTTCGGCATAGGTGCGACTCAAGGCGCGGAACGGTTCGTCGAGCGCCAGCAAAGCCGCCGCGATGAGCGCCCATGCCAGGATGCCACCGATCAACCCGTACCAAAGACCGGTATAGAGAAACGGCCGGCGGATAAAGGCGGGCGTGGCCCCGACCAGGGCCATGACCTCGATTTCCTCGCTGCGGTTCTGGATGTCGAGGCGGATGGTGTTGCCGATGATGACGGCCACGCCGAGGGCGAGCAGCACGGCCAAAAGAACCACCAGCCGGGACAGGACTTCGGTCATGGCGTCGAGTCGCTCCAGCCACTGCAGGTCGACCACCACGCTGCTGACCGCTCGTTCACCCTCCAGCCGCTCCAGCAGGCTGTCGCGCTGAAAACCCGGTGCAGGGCTGACTTCGAGCACCCACGGCAGCGGGTTGTCGGTGAGCAGATCATCGCTCCGGCTCAGTCCCAGCTGCGCTGAGAGCTCGTTGAGACCCTGCTCGGGACTGATCGGATCGACCGCCAGCACCTGCGGCCAGCCACTGATCCGCGACACCATGCGATCGACCTCGCGTCCGTCAATTTCGGTATCGAGAAAGACCGACAAGGTATCAAGCCGCTCCCACTGCTGACCCAGACGCTCGACGTTGGTCAGGGCAACGTGCAGGGCAAGCGGAAGTGCCAGGGCAAAACCGACCACGCCGAAGGTCATCAGCGCGGCCACGGGATGGCGGGCGATGTTGCCCAGAGAAGACAGCAGGCTGAAAGCATGCCGGCGCGCCCAGGCTCTCAAGGCGGCCAGACCGCCGCCGACTTCGCGCCCCGACGCTTTCGCGCGCCCCCCTACCACAGCGCTCCCTGGCCCGGAGGTTCCGGAGATTCCGGGGGATCTGGCGACTTCGAGGACTTCGGCGACCTCGGCGGAACCCTCACTTCTGGCGCATCAGTATCAGCCTCCGCCACGGATGCCCGCGGTGTCACATCGTCAACGATCTCACCGCGCGAGAGCACCAGCACGCGCCGTCCCAGGCTTTTGATCAGGTCCAGGTCGTGGCTGGCGATCAGCACGGTGACACCGGTTTCATTCAGGCGCAGGAAATAGTTCATGATTTCGGCCGAGAGCGTCGGATCCAGGTTCCCGGTGGGCTCGTCGGCCAGTACCACCGGTGGCCGGCCGATGATGGCCCGGGCAATACCCACCCGCTGCTGCTCGCCGCCCGACAACATCGGCGGATAGAGCTTTTCCTTTTCCGCCAGACCGACCTTGTCGAGTGCGGCACGCACGCGGCGCTGAATTTCGGGAAACGGCCATCCGGCGATCAGCAGCGGCAGGGCGACGTTGTCGAATACCCGTTTGTCGCTGAGCAGGCGATGGTCCTGAAAGATCACGCCAATCCGCCGGCGCAGATAGGGAATCTGGCGCCGCGCCAGCTTGGCCACGTTGCGGCCGTCAAACAGCACCTGACCGCGGCTGGGCCGCTCCAGCAAAGCGATCAACTTGAGCAGGGTCGACTTGCCGGCGCCGGAATGGCCGGTGACGAAGACCAGTTCGCCGGCCTGGACCCGGAAGCTGACGTCGCTCAAGGCCTGCATACCGCCGGGATAGCGCTTGGCCACGTGTTCAAAACTAATCATGCCAGCAACTGACTCATGCTCAGAATCGGCAACATGATGGCCAGGACAATATAAAGCACCATCAGACCAACCACCAGGATCAGCAGCGGCTGCAGCACGGCCAGCAGCACGCTGGTCGCGGCGTTCAGCTCACGTTCCTGTATCGATGCGGTGTGATCGAGCATGGGCGCCAGCTCGCCGCTTCGCTCCCCGCCGCTGATCAGGCGCCGCGCCACCGGCGGCAGCCAGCCCGCGCTGTTAAGGGCGCGCGACAGCGATACGCCCTCGCGCACCTGGGCAGCGATCCGTTCAATATCCGCGCGCACCACGCGATTGCCGACCACGCCGGCCGAGACTTTCAGCGCCTCGACCAGCGGCACCGCGCTGGCGACCAGAATGGCCAGTGTGCGGGTGAAGCTGGCGGTCTGACGCGCTCGCACCAGCCGGCCCAACACCGGCAGGCGCAGCAGCAGATGGTCGAAAGACCGGCGCGGACCCGGCCGACGCAGGGCGAATGCGGCAGCCGCGCCGCCCACAATGACAGCAACAATGACCAGCAAACCATAGGCGGCAATAAAATCCGACAGCGCCAGCAGACTGCGAGTCAACCACGGCAATTCCTGGGCGGCCTGCTCGAACACGCCGACCACGCGAGGAACGACGAAGCCGATCAGCCCCCAGACCACGGCAACCGCGATCAGCGCCAGCAACAGCGGATAAACCAGGGCAAGGCTCAGGCCCCGATTCATGGCGTCGCGTTGTTCGGCGAAATCGGCCAGCCGCGCCAGCACGGTTTCCAGCTGACCGGCCCGCTCGCCCGCGGCAATGGCAGCGGTGTACATGTAGGGAAACAGGCGCGGATGCTCGGCCATGGCCGCCGACAGACTCTGGCCCTCCATGACCCGAGCGCGGATGGCGCCGAGCTGGCGCCTCGAGACCGCGCTGTCAGCCTGCTCGACCAGAACACTCAACACTTCCTCCAGAGTGAGCCCGGCCTTGAGCAGGGTCGCCAGCTGGCGCAGCAGCAAGGCGCGCTCGTTGCCGCGCCCGCCGAAGGACCAGCCGCCGGCGCTTTCGGCCTTGACCTCGCGGACCTCCAGCGGCAGCAGACCACGCTCGCGCAACTGGGCTCGGGCGGCGCGGGCGGTGTCGGCCTGGATGACGCCTTTCTGCGTTCGCCCGGCTTCCAGCGCCTGGTACTCGAATGCACCCATGCCGGTTCAGGCCATCGTCAGGCCGCCCGGGTCACGCGCAGGACTTCTTCCAGCGAGGTGATCCCGGCTGTGGCCTTGCGCCAGCCATCGTCGAGCAATGCGGGACTCAAATCCCGCGCCAGCGCCTCGAGGCGCGCCTCGGCAGCGCCGTCGTGGATCAGTCCGCGCATTTCCTCAGTCACCGGCACCAGTTCATAGATGCCGGTGCGACCGCGATAGCCCGACCGGCCCGGCGGCAGGTCTTCGCGCGGCCGATACAGGGTGGTGTCTGAAACGCCCGCCACACCCATTCGCTCCAGCTCAGTGGCCGGGACGACGTAGCTTTCGCGCATTTCCGGATCCAGCACCCGCACCAGGCGCTGGGACAGCGTGCCGATCAGGCTGGAGGCGAGCAGAAACGGCTCGATGCCCATGTCGACCAGGCGGGTGATGGCGCCAACGGCGGTGTTGGTGTGCAGGGTCGACAGGACCAGGTGCCCGGTCAGGCTGGCCTGAACGGCAATACGGGCGGTTTCCAGATCGCGGATTTCGCCGACCATGACCACGTCCGGGTCCTGGCGCAGGATGGCGCGCAGGCCACGGGCGAAGGTCAGATCCACCTTGGGGTTGACCTGGGTCTGGCCGATGCCGTCGAGGTCGTATTCGATCGGGTCTTCGACCGTCATGATGTTGCGGCTGCGGTCATTCAGGCGCAACAAGGCGGCATACAGGGTGGTCGACTTGCCCGAACCGGTCGGGCCTGTCACCAGCAAAATACCGTGCGGGCGGGCGATCAGTGACGCCATGCGCGCCTCGGTCTCCGGGTCCATGCCCAGCTCGGCCAGATCGAGACGACCGGCCTGCTTGTCGAGCAGACGCAGCACCACGCGCTCGCCGTGATTGGACGGCAGGGTCGAGACTCTGACGTCCACCGGCCGTCCCGCGATGCGCAGGCCGATCCGACCATCCTGCGGCACGCGCTTCTCGGCAATATCCAGCCGCGCCATCACCTTGATGCGGGAAGTGATCAGTCCGGCCAGCGCGCGCGCCGGCGCCATGACCTCGCGCAGTACGCCGTCGACACGAAAGCGCACCGAAAGGCGCTCTTCGAACGGCTCCAGATGAATATCGGACGCCCCTTCCCGCAGCGCATTGGTCAGCAGGCCATTGATCAGCCGGATGATCGGCGCGTCGTCTTCGCTTTCCAGCAGGTCGGCCGGTTCGGGCAGATCATCGGCCAGTCGCGCCAGATCCAGATCCTCGCCAAGATCCTCGGCGACTTGAGCGGCGGCCTCGTCCCCGGACTGGTAGAGCTGGGTGACGAGGCGGTCGAAATCCGATGGACTGAGTTTTTCCAGGACGACCGCGGCGCTGAGTCGCCGGCGAACCTCCTGCACGGCGGTCAGGTCGACCGGCTCGCGCACGGCCAAACGCACCGAATCCCCGTCCTGACCGGCGATCACCACCCCGCGGCGGCGGGCAAATCCATAGCCGGGTCGGAAGTCAGGGTTCATCCGGCGGCGGCGAGTGCAGGAAGTCGCTGAGTTCGGGCAGCAGCGGCATTTCCTCGGGCCGGGTCAGGCCGCGCGGCCGTTCGCGCTGGTCAAGCTGCGAGCCGCGCATGCGGGTATAGCGCGTCCGGGTGAGACCATCGGCGATGTCCTCATCGTGCAGGATCTGCGGCCGGATGAATACCATCAGGTTGCGCTTGACGCTGCTGGTCGAGCGATAACGGAACAACTCGCCCAGCAAGGGGATGCGACCAAGTCCGGGCACGCTTTCCATCTGTTCTTGCAGATCATCGCTGGTCAGGCCGCCGAGAACCAGAATGGCGCCGTCAGGCACCATGACGCGGGTCGAGATGGTGCGCTTGTTGGTGATCAGGTCAACCGCGCCGCCCGATGGTGCCAGGGTCGAAACCTCCTGGCCAATCTGCAGCATGATCATGTCGCCCTCGTTGATGTGCGGGGTGACGTTCAGCTTGATGCCGATTTCTTCACGGTTGATGGTCTGGAAGGGATTGACCTGGCCTTCGCCGGTGGCAATCCCCTGCGTGGCAAAGCTGCCGGACAGAAACGGCACTTCCTGACCGACGTTGATGCTGGCCTCGTGGTTGTCCATGGTCACAATGGACGGCGTCGAGAGTACGTTGGTGTTCGAGTCCTGGCTGAGGGCGCGGGCCAGGGCGCCGATTTCCAGGATCTCGACGCCGAGCAGGCTGGAACGACCGCGCACATAGCCGACGTTGAGACCGCGCCCGGGCAGCAGGAGACTGCCGTCCTCACCCGCCTGACCGGCAGCCGCACTCAGATTCAGCAGATTTTGCCCGCCGGTCCGAAAGTTTGTCCCGCCGAAAAAACCGCTTTCCCCGGAAGAAAACGCCTGCCACTGGATGCCCAGCTCTCGGGAAGTGTCGACGGCGACT
The DNA here is from genome assembly GCA_964623655.1 of uncultured Wenzhouxiangella sp. Classification (GTDB taxonomy): domain Bacteria; phylum Pseudomonadota; class Gammaproteobacteria; order Xanthomonadales; family Wenzhouxiangellaceae; genus Wenzhouxiangella. Next base: position 5,306 of record CAZUTZ010000027.1, on the reverse strand, counting down.
TCGGCGATGATGGCTTCGACCAGAACCTGGGCGCGGCGGATGTCGAGCTGGCGCACCACCGACTCGATGTCGCGGAAAACGGCCGGCGAGGCGGTGACCACCAGCGCGTTGGTTTCGCGATGGGCCTGAATGCGCACACGCTGGCCATCTTCGCGATCCAGATCCAGAATCCCCTCCAGCACCGGCACCAGGGTATCGGCCGTGGTGTAGCGCAGGTAAATCACGTTGGTCCCGCCGCGTTCTTCCAGCGGCGTGTCCAGATGGCTGATCAGGGTGCGCAGCCGGAGGCGCAGGTTGGGCTCGCCGGACAGGATGATGGTATTGGTCCGTTCATCGGCCAGCGCACTGTCGCCGCTGGCGTCAGTGTGCAGCCGATTCAGCAACCGCACTACTTCGGCGGCATCGGCGTGGCTCAGCGCGATCACCTCGATGTCCTGATCACTGGCCGAATCCAGCCGGCGAATGATGTTTTCGATCCGGCGCACGTTATTGGCGCGGTCGGAAATGATCAGCACATTGGAGGCGTCGTGATGGGCCATGAACGCCGACTGCGGCAGCAATGACCGCAACAGTTGCGAAGCTTCGGAAGCGCGCACGTGCTCCAGATGGATGATACGCGTCACCGGACTGTCATCGCCGACGCGCATGTCGTTGATCGGCACGCGTCCTTCCTGGCGCGCATTGGCGTCCGGAATGATGCGCACGGCACGCTCATCCTCAACCGCGGTGAAGCCGTGGACGCGCAGGATCGACAGAAACACCTCGTAGACTTCGTCGCGGCTCAGGGCTTGTGTCGACACCACCGTTACCCGCCCGGCCACTTGCGGGTCGATGATGATGTTGCGCCCCGTCATTTCGGCAACCGCCGTGATCAGGGCACGGATTTCAACATCGTCGAAGTTGAGCACATGCTCCCCTTCTGCGCCGTCATCAGCCCAGGCCAGACCCGAAAACAACAGGACGAACACTAAAAAGGTCAGGCGCTTCAGCATGAGTTGCAAGGGCTCCGCACTCGGTGATGCCGGTGTCTACAGCTCGGACAAGCGAGCAAGAATTTGATCGATGTCCGGTCGCAGGGTCATTTCCCGACCCTGCCTCTCGATGGTAATGGACAACTCGCCGCTGCGCACCACATCGCTGAACATGGCCCTGGCTTCAGCTTCCGAGGACAGGCGCTGGCCGTTAACGGCCAGAACCACATCGTTGACCTGCAAACCGATCTGGGAAAAAAGCTGCGCGTCGCGCCCGGGGCGGACCCGGAAACCACCGCCGGCAACCGGCATCACCGAAATCTGGTCGGCCACGCTGGCCGCTGCCGGCTCCGGCGTCTGCAGCGACGCGGCACTGATGCCGGACGGCGCCTCAAGGCCGCGGATGCCCGGCAGCCGTGGGGTTGGCGCGGCCTCCGCTGATCGCGAGGAGCGGCCCTGGCTGACGTTTCTGCGTTTGAGCTCCAGCGCCTCGCGCCGACCGTTGCGCTGAACGATCACGCGCAAAGGTCCGATTTCATCGACCGAGCCCCCATCGGGCAATTCCGCCCCGATTCGATAAGCCCGCTCGCGCCCCTGACCGTCGGAAATGATGGCAAAGGCATCCGCACCACCGGACATCACGCCCTTCAGGCGCAAATCACCACTGGCTTCGACCACGGGCGCGGCGACGATGGGCGCCGCTTCCGGCGCCTCACCAAACAGATCCCAGCGAAAGCCGTCCCGTGCGCTCGCAGCCGGCTCGAGCTGCGGGACCGGCGGCATGGGCAGGGTCGCGACCTGCGGCCCGCCGACCACCAGCCAGAACAGGCGCACGCTCAACCAGGCAAGCGCCAGCGCAAGCACTGCGATGGTTATCAGAGCCGTTGTTCGGGACCAGTTTGCTGGAAGAAAGGCGGTCAAAATCGGTCAAAAAAGCTCGGAAAATCAACGGCAGATTACCATACCGACTGGTCGGTTCGAAGCGGTAGGGTGCGTGTCGAAATCAGCGTGACCCCGAGCGCCGGCGCCGGCCGCCCCGGCCGGTCTTGCCGGCGGGTTTCTTTTTGCGTGGTGCCGGCCGGTCAAGCTGCGGCAGGCTGTCGGGATCATGCTGCAGCACCGGCAACTCGAGCTCGATGAATTGCTCGATTTCGGGCAGGTAGAAAGCGTAGTCCTCGCAGGCAAAGCTGATCGCGTCCCCGGTCGCCCCAAGCCGCGCGGTGCGCCCGATCCGGTGCACGTAATCGGCCGCGTCTTGAGGCAGATCGTAGTTGATGACGTGACTGACATCTGGAATATGCAGCCCTCGCGCAGCCACATCGGTTGCCACCATGACATCGATATCACCGTCATGGAACCGTTTGAGCAGCTTCTGGCGCTTGGCCTGCGGCACGTTGCCGGCCAGCGCGGCCACGTTGAATCCGTTGGCCTTGAGGGTTCGGGACACGTGATCGACCGCATGCCGGGTGTTGGCGAAAACCATGACATGGCCTTCGTCCATGCCGCGCAGGATCTGGACCAGCAGCGGCAGCTTTTCGCGGTTGGCCGGGTAATAGACCACCTGGGTCACCCGCTCGGTGGTCATCTGCTCTTCTTCGATGCGAATGGTCTCGGCATCGTTCATGTGTTCGTAGGCCAGTTCGGTGACCTTGAACGGAAAAGTGGCCGAAAACATCAGCGTCTGGCGCTTTTCCGGGGGCGGCATGCGCCGGAATAGATAACGAATATCCGAGATGAATCCCAGATCGAACATGCGGTCGGCTTCGTCCAGGACCGCCACCTCGATGTATTTCAGGCTGTAGACGTCTTGTTTGAGATAGTCGATCAGGCGACCGGGCGTACCAACCAGAATGTCCACCCCGTCAGCAATCCGGTCGCGCTGTTTGGCGTAATCGACCCCGCCGTAGGCCAGCAGCGTCCGCAGTCCGGTGTGCTTGCCGAGCAGCTCGGCGTCGCGGTGAATCTGGATGGCCAGTTCCCGCGTCGGTGCAATGCAGATCGCTCGCGGGTTCGGCCCGGGACCCCGGCTGGCGTCGCTGAGCAGCTGGCGGAAGATCGCCAGCAAGAAAGCGGCCGTCTTGCCGGTGCCGGTACGAGCCTGGCCGGCAACATCCCGCCCCTCAAGAGCAATCGGCAGGGTTTTTGCCTGGATCGGCGTGCAGAATTCGAAGTTGGCCTCGGACAGACTGCGCATGATGCGCTCGTCAAGGTCGAGGGAATCGAATCTCAGCTCGGTCAGAACTTGTTCGCTCGTGGTATTTTCGCTCACTCAATATCCTGAATTTTCGGGTACGGACGGTCATCAGAAATACGCCGGATTCCCCCAGCATGAATTCTGCTGCCACCGTCAATCGGTTAGTATAGGGGTTTGCAAGGCGCTTCGCCGAAGCTGCGCCGTCCGCAGTTCAGTGGGGCACCCTGAACACCTCACCGGAACGAAACCCGATTCCTAAAACCATAGGAGCTTGATTTGTGAGCGATAAGATCATCCACGTCACCGATAGCAGTTTTGACGATGAAGTCCTGAAAGCTGACGGGCCCGTCCTGGTCGATTACTGGGCCGAGTGGTGCGGGCCGTGCAAGATGATTGATCCCATCCTGCATGAGATCGCCGACGAATACGGCGACAAGCTGCGCATCGCCAAGCTCAATATCGACCAGAATCAGCAGGTGACCAGCCGCTTCAAGATTCGCGGCATCCCCACCCTGATGATTTTCGAGAACGGCGAGCATCAGGGAACCAAGGTAGGCGCCCTGACCAAATCCGCTCTGAAAGCATTCGTTGACGAAACCATCTGAATAAACAGACCAGAACGGTGCCCGGGACCGAGGGAGTCCGCCCCGGGCGCTTCAATGATCCCAAGCGGTCCTGCAGCACTTGGACCGGCAAACTGGACGCAGTGTCTCGATAGTGCTAATGTTACGTCTTGGAGTGCTTTTTCGGCCTTCTACCCCTTTATGCAAACTGTCCGACCCGGCTTGATTCCGAGCCTGGCGGCCATTGACCAGATCAACTCAATCTCATCAACCCGGGCGCGACCGGAGACGAGCGGCCCTGCTCGTCCAACGCGACCCCAAATCGCAAATGCCAGACATTCCCATGAATCTGACTGAACTGAAAAGAAAAACACCGCAGGAACTCGTGGCGATGGCCGAAGAACTCGGCATCGAAAACGTGGGCCGATCGCGCAAGCAGGATGTCATTTTCGCCATCCTCAAGGCCAAGGCGAGCAAGAAAGAAGCGATTTACAGCGACGGCGTGCTGGAAATCCTGCAGGATGGTTTCGGCTTTTTGCGTTCAGCCGAAGCCTCCTACATGGCCGGTCCGGACGATATCTACGTTTCGCCCTCGCAAATTCGCCGGTTCAATCTGCGCACCGGCGACCATATCGCCGGCAAGATTCGCCCGCCCAAGCAGTCAGAACGCTACTTCGCTTTACTCAAGGTCGAGGAGCTCAACTATGAGCGACCCGAAGCGGCCAAGAACAAGATCCTGTTTGAAAACCTGACGCCGGAATTTCCTCGCGAGCAGCTGCAGCTGGAGCGCGGCAACGGTTCGACTGAAGACATCACCGGCCGCATCATTGACCTGATCGCCCCCATCGGCAAAGGCCAGCGCGGCCTGGTCGTGAGCCCGCCCAAAGCCGGCAAGACGATGATGCTGCAGTCGATCGCCACGGCGATCCGGGCCAACAACCCCGAAGCGCACATGATCATTCTGTGGATCGATGAGCGTCCCGAGGAAGTCACCGAAATGCAGCGCGGCGTCGATGCCGAGGTGATCTCGTCGACTTTCGACGAACCGGCCAGTCGCCACGTGCAGGTCGCCGACATGGTGATCGAGCGGGCCAAGCGCCTGGTCGAGCACAAGAAAGACGTCATCATCCTGCTCGATTCCATCACGCGCCTGGCGCGCGCCTACAACACCGTGGTGCCCTCTTCGGGCAAGGTGCTGACCGGCGGCGTCGACGCCAACGCCCTGCAGCGGCCAAAGCGCTTTTTCGGCGCCGCGCGCAACATCGAATCCGGCGCCAGCCTGACCATCATCGCCACCGCCCTGGTCGATACCGGCTCGAAAATGGATGAAGTGATCTACGAGGAATTCAAGGGTACTGGCAACATGGAAATCCACCTGAGTCGACGGATTTCCGAGAAACGCACCTATCCGGCCATCGACATCAACCGCTCCGGCACGCGCCGCGAGGAGCTGATGGTCGGAAACGATCAGCTACAGAAAACCTGGATCCTGCGCCGCATCCTCCAGCCCATGGACGAAGCCCAGGCCATTGAGTTCATGCTCGACAAGCTCAAGGTCACCAAGACGAACGAAGAGTT
>CAZUTZ010000026.1:0-14107 GCA_964623655.1 uncultured Wenzhouxiangella sp. | reverse complement strand
TCAGCGGCGTGCGCGCCTCGTCGATCAGGATGGAGTCGACCTCGTCGACGATGGCAAAAGCCTGACCGCGCTGAACTTTCTGCTCCAGCGAAAACGCCATGTTGTCGCGCAGGTAGTCAAAGCCCAGCTCGTTGTTGGTGCCGTAGGTCACGTCGGCGGCGTAGGATTGACGCTTTTCAGCCGGCGCCATGCCCGGCACGGCCACGCCCACGGTCAGCCCCAGGGCGTCGTAAATCGGCTTCATCCAGGCCGCGTCACGCCGAGCCAGGTAATCGTTGACCGTGACCACGTGCACGCCTTCATCGGCAATGGCGTTGAGATAAACCGCCAGCGTCGACATCAGGGTCTTGCCCTCCCCGGTCTTCATTTCGGCGATCTTGCCCTGATGCAGCACCATGCCGCCGATCAGCTGCACGTCGTAATGGCGCAGCCCCATCGTGCGCACCGAGGCCTCGCGCGCGGCAGCAAAAGCCTCGGGCAGAAGCGCGTCCAGCGACTCACCATCGCCGTAGCGGCGACGGAATTCTTCCGTCTTTGCCTTCAGGGCATCGTCCGACAGTTCCTGGAAGGACGGCTCGAGCTCGTTGATCGCGGCAACCTGTTTTTCGAGCTGCTTGATCAGACGCTCGTTGCGGCTCCCGACGAGCTTGGTAATCAGGGTCTTGAACATGAATGGTCCGAAAATCCGACGGCTAGAATGAATGAGCTTGGGGCGAACGGCGCAACCCGCAAGTTAGCTCTACATTGTAACGTGCCCACCCGCTGGGCTAAAGTCCGCCCCACACAAGCGTTTGATGGTCAGGATCCCTTGAAGCGAACGGCCGAAAAAGATTTGAGCGAGATACTCGACGCCCACCGCCCCATGGCCCGGCTGCTGCGGGCACAGCGCTTGTTTGAAGCGCTGGACCGTGAGATCCAGCCCGCGCTGAGCGACCTGTGCAGGGGACGGCTGCGCGTAGCGTGCGTGGACGACGAGACCCTGGTGCTGGCCGCGCCATCGTCGGCCTGGGCCAGCCGCGCGAGGATGGAGGCCAATACGGCGCTTAGCGCCGCACGGCAGGTATGGCCGGGAAAACTGACCCAGGTGCGCGTCATCGTCGCCCCCTGGAGCGAGGGCGAGCCTGGCGGCTAGTGTCCCGCTAGATAACCTGCGCGGGCTGGACGTAGGAAATGGGCGCGGCCTCGGGGTCGTCAAAGCTGACTTCTTCCCAGGCACTTTGATCGGCCAGCAGGGCACGCAGCAGCTGGTTGTTCAAATCGTGACCGGACTTGTAGCCGGTAAACGCGCCGACCACATTCCGCCCCAGCAGATAAAGGTCACCGATGGCGTCGAGCACCTTGTGCTTGACGAATTCGTCCTCGTAGCGAAGTCCGTTCGGATTGAGCACACGAAAATCATCCAGCACGACCGCATTGTCCATGCTGCCGCCCAGCGCCAGATTCCGCTCTCGCAGATACTCGATGTCGCGCATGAAGCCAAACGTGCGGGCGCGGGCGACTTCCTTCAGATAAGAGGTCGTCGAAAAATCCAGGTCTGCCCGGCAGGAGGCACTTCGAATCGCCGGATGGTCGAAATCGATCGTGAAATTGACGCGGAAGCCGTCATGGGGCTCAAAGCGCACCCATTTGTCGCCGTCCTTGACTTCAACCTTTTTGCGAATGCGGATGAAGCGTTTGGGCGCTCGCTGTTCGGTAATCCCGGCCGACTGGATCAGGAAAGCGAAGGGCCCGGAACTGCCGTCCATGATCGGCACCTCGGAGGCGGTGAGATCCACGTAAAGATTGTCCACGCCGAACCCGGCCAGCGCCGACATCAGGTGCTCAATGGTGGCGACTCTGACCCCGCTCTCGACCAGCGTCGTTGACAGCGCGGTGTCACCGACTCGATGGGGATCGGCGGCGATCTCGACGACCGGCTCAAGATCAACGCGGCGAAAAACGATGCCGGTGTTGGACGGCGCCGGGCGCAGGGTCATCAGCACCTTCTCGCCGGTGTGGAGACCGACACCCGTGGCACGGATGACATTCTTCAGGGTGCGTTGCTGGACCAAAATCTTTCTCGCTTCGGTAACAAACCATCAGACAATCCGCGCGATATTAGCACAAGCGGTCGTAGCAAAACAGCCATAATTTGTGTTTTTCGCAACAGCTGTTGTTAATCAGCAACACCTGTGGCGGAATCATTCACCGATGACGGTGACCGGCTGTGCCGATCACCGTCAGACGGCGAGGATTGATGTCAATCGGCTAGTCGGCCTGGTTGCGCAGAAAAGCCGGAATGTCCAGATAATCCAGCTCCTTCTGCTCGCCGAACAAACGGCGGCTATCCTCCCGCCTGTCCGTCTTGTCGGCTTCCCTGCCGGCCGAAACCGACGCGGCATCGTGGTGCGATGGCCGATGAACCGGCTGATTGTCGGTTCCGGTCCGCACCACTCGAACGGGCTTTTCCATGCGCTGGGGGCGCTGCTCGCCCAGCCCTGTCGCCACCACAGTCACGCGGATTTCGTCGGTCATTTCGGAATCGATCACCGTTCCGATGACCACGGTCGCGTCATCGCTGGCCAGGTCGGCAATGGTCGTGCCGACTTCTTCGAACTCTTTCATGCTCAGATTCATCCCGGCAGTAACGTTGACCAGGATGCCGCAGGCGCCATTGAGGTTGATGTCTTCAAGCAGCGGCGAGCCAATGGCCGACTGCGCCGCCATCAGCGCCCGGTCCTCACCGGACGCGCTGCCCGCACCCATCATGGCCATGCCCATCTCGCTCATCACCGTGCGCACGTCGGCAAAGTCGACGTTGATCAGACCGGGCCGGGTGATCAGTTCGGCAATGCCCTGAACGGCGCCGGAGAGCACCTGATTGGCTGCCTTGAAAGCGTTGAGCAGGGTGATCTCGTCACCGAGCACGCTTAAAAGCTTGGCGTTGGGAATGGTGATCAGCGAATCGACATGATGGCCCAGTTCATCGATGCCCTGCTGGGCCACGGCCATGCGCCGCTGGCCCTCGAAGGGAAAGGGCTTGGTCACCACGGCCACGGTCAGAATGCCCATTTCCTTGGCCGTCTGAGCGACCACGGGCGCGGCCCCGGTGCCCGTACCTCCGCCCATGCCGGCGGTGATAAAGACCATGTCCGAACCGGCCAGCATTTCTGCGATCCGGTCGCGATCTTCCAGCGCCGCCTGGCGTCCCACTTCAGGGTTGGCGCCGGCGCCCAGGCCCTTGGTCACGCTGGACCCGATATGCAGGGTGGACTTGCCCGCGAAGTGTTTCAGGGCCTGCGAATCGGTGTTGACGCAGATGAACTCCACGCCCTCGATTTCCGCATCCATCATCTGACGCACGGCGTTGCCGCCGCCGCCGCCGATACCCACCACTTTTATCGTGGCACCCGGTGTGTAGTTTTCAATCAATTCAAATGGCATAAACGTGAACTCCTCGCTCGCAAAAAACAATCAACAATCAATCAGACCCGGCCTTGTCTGCCGGATCGACGGAACCACCTCTTGACGGGCGCTCCATACCGCCGATCCACGGCCGGGTCCAAACCTGAAACTGCAGCGCAGTACATCAAAAATCTCCCTGAAACCAGCTCTTGATCCGACTCCACATACCGGCACGCCCGCGCCCGACCCCGGGCCGCCGCGCGCTGCCTTCCAGACGGCTGCCGTACAGGAGCAGGCCCACGCCGGCGGCGTGGATTTCGTTATTGACGACTTCGGACAGGCCAACAACGCCCTGCGGGCTACCCAAACGGACCGGCATGTGCAGGATTTCCTCGGCCAGCTCGGTCACGCCCTCCATCTTGGCGCCACCGCCGGTCAGGACCAAACCGGCCGGAATCATGGAGTCAAAACCCGACTGAAGCAGCTGCTTGTGGACGTGATTGAACAGCTCCCGATAGCGCGCCTCGACCACCTGAGCCAGTGTCTGACGCTCCAGCCGCCGCGGCGGTCGGTCACCCACGCTTGGCACCTGGATGGTTTCATCCGAACTGGTCATCTGCTCCAGCGCGCAGGCGTACTTGATCTTGATTTCCTCGGCGTGGACCGTCGGCGTGCGCAAGGCCACGGCGATGTCGTTGGTCACCAGGTCGCCGGCGATCGGAATGCACATGGTGTGGCGAATGGCTCCGTCGGTAAACACCGCCACATCCGTGGTTCCGGCACCGATGTCGACCAGGCCGACGCCCAGATCCTTTTCGTCATCGCTCAGCACGGCATAGCTCGAGGCCAGCTGCTGAAGGATGAGATCATCGACCTGCAGGCCGCAGCGGGCGACACACTTGGTCACGTTCTGAACCGCGCTGACCGCCGCGAAAACCAGATGCACGCGCGCTTCCAGGCGCACGCCCGACATGCCCACCGGCTGGCGGATACCGTCGGTCGAGTCGATGATGTATTCCTGCGGCAGCACGTGCACGATTTGCTGATCAGCCGGCACGGCCACGGCGCGCGCCGACTCCAGCACGCGCTCAAGATCGCCTTCGGTGACCTCCTTGTCGCGAATCGCCACCGCGCCATGCGAATTCTTCGAACTCATGTGGGTGCCGGCGATGCCGGCAAAAACCGAGTGAATCTCGCAGTCGGCCATCAGCTCGGCTTCCTCGACGGCGCGCTGGATCGACTGCTCGGTCGATTCGATATCGACCACCACCCCGCGCTTGAGCCCGCGCGACGGATGCGAGCCCAGACCGATCACCTCGACCTGGCCGTCGGGCTGAATCTCGCCGACGATGGCGACCATCTTGCTGGTGCCGATATCCAGACCGACCACCAGCGATTTCTCCGGGCGTTTAGCCATGCTGATCTCCCTCGGCTCCGTTGTCGCTCGCCCAGCGAATCGCCAGGCCGTTGGTGTAGCGCAGATCAATGCGCAGGGGCCGCCGCTCGAGATCGCGCAGCTCTTCGTGCACCTGGACAAAGCGCTCAAGCCGCGCACGCACGCTGTCGCGGCCGAGCTTGAGCTCCAGGCCCCCGTCGAGCCGCACCGTCCAGGCGCCGCGCTCGTCGAGGCTCAGCTCCGCGATATCGGCACCGACCGCAGCCAGCTGGCCGCGCATCCAGTTCCACGATTCCCACACTTCCTCGCGCCGGGCCTCCGGCCCACGCAACCGCGCCAGGCCCTGCATGCTCTGGCTGCCGCCGGCCTCGAAGACTTCGCCGTAATCGCTCAGCAGGCCGCTGTCGTTCCAGCGCGCCATCGGCCGGTGCTCTTCGACCCGGATCAGCACCGCATCCGGCCACTGGCGGCTGACCTCGGCGCGCGCCACCCAGGGCAGCTGCTCGACTTCGGCACGGACCTGGGCCAGATCGGCGGCAAAAAAGCCGCTCGAAACGGGGCCGTAGGCGGCCGACCGAATCTGGCTGGCGCTGGTGCGATGCAGCTCACCTTCGACATCCAGCCAGCGCACCGGCCACTGCTCGGCGCCGATCAGCCCGGCACGCAGCCATACGCCCGCCAGCAGCAGGCCGCCGAAAACAACCAGCGTCGCCAGCGTGGCCGGATGGATCAATCGTTCCGGCAGCGCGTCAGAATTCGCCATACCAATTCCTCGAATTCAATGCCGGCGGCGCGGGCGGCCATCGGCATCAGTGATTTCTCCGTCATCCCGGGGGTGGTGTTGACCTCCAGCAGCCACGGCCGGTCGTTTTCATCAAGCATGAAGTCGACCCGACCCCAGCCTGTAGCGCCGACCAGGTCGAAAGCGCGCAGGCAAAGCTGCTGCAGTTCGGCAGTCAGGGACTGCGGCAGCTCGCACGGGCACAGATACTGGGTATCGCCCGACTCGTACTTGGCCTCGTAGTCGTAAAAGTCACGGTCAGTGCGCAGCTCGATCAGCGGCAGCACTTCGTCACCGAGCACGGCAGCAGTGAATTCCCGCCCGGTAATAAGCCGTTCAACCAGCACGCTGGCATCGTGCGCGCTCGCCCGGCCGAGCGCCGGGCCCAGTTCATCGGCCGTCGTGACGCGACTCATGCCGATGCTCGAACCCTCGCGCGCCGGCTTGACGAACAGCGGAAGCCCCAGGGCGGCGACGGTCTCATCGATCTGGTCATCTGACCCAGACATGATTCGCCAGGCCGGCGTCGGCAGACCGCAGGCGCTCCACACCCGTTTGGTCTGGACCTTGTCCATGGTCAGCGCCGAGCCCAGCACGCCGGACCCGGTCACCGGCACGCCATAGATGCGCAGCGCGCCCTGCAGGGCACCATCCTCGCCGCCGCGCCCGTGCAACAGATTGAATACGCGATCGAAATGGCCGGCCGCGACCTGTTCGAGCAGGCGGCGCGGGCCGTCGACGACGCTGAACTGCACGCCCAGCCGCTCCAGCGCCGCACCCACCGCACGGCCCCCGCGCAGCGAGATCTCGCGCTCGGCGCTGTCACCGCCGACCACCAGCGCCACATGCCCGAGCCGATGTGCTTCCTGCGCTCTCATGAATTCGCCTCCTCGCGCGCGCGGTCACGCAGGCGCCGGCCGAGACGACCGACGTCGCCGGCGCCCATCAGCAACACCAGATCGTTGGCCTGCACCAGCGCATCCAGGGCGGGCACCACTTCGTCAACCGTCCCGACCCGCTCGATCGCCGTGTCGCTGCGCTGGGCGATAGCGCGCGCCAGCGCGTCGGAGTCAATGCCGGGCACGGGGGTCTCTCCGGCCGGATAGATGTCGGTCAGCACCAGCTGATCGACCTCGCCGAGCACGCGCGCAAAAGCATCGAACTGATCGCGCGTACGGGTGTAGCGATGCGGCTGAAACACCAGCACCAGGCGGCGCTCGGGCCAGCCGGAGCGGGCGGCCTGCAGCACCGCGTCAAGCTCGGTCGGGTGATGGCCGTAGTCTTCGAACACCAGCGCATAGCGGCCGTTGAAGTCGAGTTCGCCGATTTCGGCAAAGCGCCGTCCGATGCCGCCGAAGGAGGCCAGACCAGCGACGATGTCGTCTCCCGGAATCCCCAGCTCCCAGGCGACCGCGGCCGCCCCCAGCGCGTTTTGCACGTTATGCCGGCCGGGGTGGGCCAGCGACACCGGCAACGCGGTTTCCTGATCGGGCAGCCAAAGCTGGAAATGCATGCTGTGGCCGCTTTGAGCCAAGTCGGTGGCGCGCACGTCGGCGGCGTCGTCGAAACCGTAGCTGACCACGTTGCGGCCGATTTCCGGCACCAGTTCGGCGATATGCGGGTCGTCGATACACACCACCGCAACGCCGAAAAACGGCAGGTGATGCAGAAATTCCAGGAAAGCCCGCTGCAGCTGGTCGAAGCTGCCCTGGTAGGCGTCGAGATGGTCGCGATCAATGTTGGTGACCACCGAAATGACCGGCTGCAGCTGCAAAAACGAGGCATCGCTCTCGTCGGCTTCGGCGACCAGATAACGCCCCTCGCCCAGCCGCGCGTTGCTGCCGAAGGCGTTGACCAGTCCGCCGATGACGAAGGTCGGATCGAGACCGGCATGGGCCAGAATGCCGGCCAGCAGGGTCGTGGTGGTGGTCTTGCCGTGGGTGCCGGCCACCGCGATGCCGTGGCGAAAGCGCATCAGTTCACCCAGCATCTCGGCACGGGCGACCACTGGCGTACGCCGCTCGCGTGCGGCCGCCAGTTCAGGATTGTCGGGCGCGACGGCGCTGGAAGAGACCAGGACATCGGCCTCGCCCAGATTGGCCGCGCGGTGGCCGATTTCAATCCGGGCGCCCAGCTCGCGCAACCGGCAAACGGTGTCGGTTTCGGCCAGGTCGGAGCCGCTGATCTCGAAGCCGAGATTGAGCAGGACCTCGGCAATGCCGCTCATGCCCGCACCCCCGATGCCGACCAGATGAATCTGGCGCACGCGATGCATCAGTCCCGCCGCAGGTCGCTGGGCCCGGCTCATGCCGCCACCTCCAGGCAGGCCGAGGCGACGCGTTCGACGGCGTCCGGGCGAGCCAGGGCGCGCGCCTTGCCGGCCATGGCCGTCAGCTCGTCGCGAGTCAACGACTGCAGTCTCGCGGCCAGGCTTTCCGGATTCAGCTCTGATTCGGGTTCCAGCCAGCCTGCCCCGGCATCGGTCAGATAGCGTGCGTTGGCGGTTTGATGATCGTCGACGGCATAGGGAAAAGGCACCAGCACGGCCGGCACCCCGGCGGCGGCCAGTTCGGCCACGGTCAAGGCACCGGCCCGGCAGATGGCCAGGTCGGCCTGGGCCCAGGCAGCCGCCATGTCGTCTATGAATTCAACCACTTCGGCCTCGACCCCGGCCTGCCGGTATTGATCCAGCGTCGCCGCATGCTGGCGCCCGCTCTGGTGGACCAGCTGCGGGCGAACCTCTTCAGGCATCAGCGCCAGCGCGCGCGGCACGATGTCCCCCAGCGCGGCCGATCCCTGGCTGCCGCCGACGACCAGCACGCGCAAGCGACCCTGACGCCGGGCCGCGCGTTCGGCCGGCGCCGGCAGCGCCACGATGTCTTCGCGCACCGGATTGCCGCAGTGCTCGGCACCTTTCAGCACGTCGGGAAAACCGCTCAGGCAGCGCCGGGCCAGCGGTCGCAGCCAGCGATTGGTCAATCCGGCCACGGCATTTTGTTCGTGAATGACCAGCGGCACGCCCATCAGCCGCGCCATCAAGCCGCCAGGGCCTGCCACATAGCCGCCCATGCTCAGCACGCACTGCGGACGGCGCCGGCGGAAAATGGCGCGCGCCTGCAGCATGGCCCGGGCAACACGCAGCGGCGCGACCAGCCAGCCACTCAAACCGCGTCCGCGCAAACCGCTGATGCCGATCCGCTCCAGGCTCAGCCCGGCCGCCGGCACCAGGCGGTTTTCCAGACCCTGCGGCGTGCCCAGCCAGCTCACCTCGGCTCCCCGGTCCACCAGCGCGCGCGCCACCGCCAGCCCGGGGAAAATATGCCCGCCGGTGCCGGCCGCCATGATCATGATGCGCGGCTTGCTCATACCGTCCAGCGCCCCCGCCGGCGCGGCCGGCTCAGCGTCTCGCACTGCAGCTCCCACTGGATGCGCACGACCAGCGCGATGGCCAGGATGGTCATCAGCAGGCTTGAGCCACCGGCCGAAATCAGCGGCAGGGTCAGGCCCTTGGTTGGCAGGACGCCCAGATTGACGCCGATGCTGACCAGCGACTGGATGCCCAGCCACAGCGCCACGCCCCAGCAGACAAAGGCCTGGAAAGGCTTTTCCATGCGCTGGGCGGTGATGCCGATCTGCAGCATGCGCCCGATCAGCACGCCGAACAGCACCAGCACCACGGCAATGCCGATCAGGCCGAATTCTTCGGCCAGCACGGCGAAGATAAAGTCAGTGTGGGCTTCGGGCAGATAAAACAGTTTCTGCACGCTCGCACCCAGGCCCACGCCGGTAATCTGACCACGGCCAACCGCGATCAGGGCCTGGGTGAGCTGGAAGCCGGCATTGAACGGATCGGCCCAGGGGTCGACAAACGTCATCACGCGCTGGAAGCGGTACGGCTCCAGCGCGGCAAAGCCGACCAGCGGCAGACTGCACGCGCCCAGGACAAACAAGTGGCGCCAGGCCGCTCCGGCCAGCCACACCATGCCGCCGACGATCGCGGCAATGACCACAGCCGAACCCATGTCGGGCTGTTTGAGCAGCAGCGCACCAAGAATTCCGGCGGCCAGCAGCGGCTTGAGCGCGTCGATGAATGGCGCTCGGTGCAGTTCGGGACGACGGGCCAGATAGCCGGCAACGAAAATGATGATCAGCGGCTTGACCGCTTCGACCACCTGAAAGCGCACGAAGCCCAGGTTGATCCAGCGGGTGGACCCGTTGACTTCGTGACCCAGACCAGGGATGAAGGGCAGCAGCAGGATCGCGATCGACGCCAGCAGGCAATAACCGGAAACGGCTTCAAGGTGGCGCGAGCTGACGAAGCGCAAACTGGCCGCCAGGGTCAGGCCCAGCACAATGAAAATCACGTGGCGACTGACGAAATGCCAGGCCGACACCGAAAAGCCTTCGGCGATGGCAATCGACGCAGAGGCCACCATGATCACGCCGATCGCCAGCAGACACATGGCCGGGACCAGCAAATACGGGTCGAGCCTGACCATCCGCGGCGCATCCTTCCAGCGCTGTGCCTGCCTGATCGCGTTCATCGCTGTCCTCCCTCTCGATGCATCGCTTCTACCGCTCCAGCAGACCGTTGACGATCTGTTCCATGGCCATTGACCGGGAGCCCTTGATCAGGCACGAAACGCCGGGCTGCAAATCCTGCTTGAGTGCCGCCAGCAGGGCCGCATGGCTGGTGAAATGGCGGGCGCCGTCGCCGAAGGCGCGGCAGCTGTGCCGACTTGCCGCGCCGACGCCATACAGCCGGCGCACGCCAAGATCGGCGGCGGCTTGGCCCATCTCGGCGTGCAGCTTGTTGGAGTCGGTTCCGAGTTCGGCCATGTCGCCGAGCACCAGCCAGCGTTCCTGGCCGCCCTCGGCCAGCACCTGGAGACCGGCGTAAAGCGAGGCCGGATTGGCGTTGTAGGTATCGTCGATCAGCGACCAGCCTTCGGCATGCCGGCGCGGCTCGAGTCGACCGGGCAGAGCGTGCATGCGCTCCAGCGCGCGCAGCGCCGGTTCCATCGGCAACTCGAAAGCCAGATTGATGGTCAGCGCCGTGAGCACGTTCATCAGGTTGTGGCGCCCGGGCAGAGCGGCCCGGAATGGATACTCCCGGCCGGCGACGATGATCCGGACATCACCGCCTTCGAAATTGCGCGCGCTGACATCGGCCGGTTGATCAAGCCCGAAAGTCAATAGGCGTCGCCGGCCGGCCAGACCGCGCCAGAAGTCGGCAAAACGGTCATCGGCGTTGATGATCGCCACGCCGTCGGACGGCAGGGCTGAGTAAATTTCACCCTTGGTTCGGGCCACGCCCTCCAGGCTGCCCATGCTCTCCAGGTGGGCGGGACCGGCATTGGTCACCACCCCGACCTGCGGCCGGGCCATTTCGGCCAGGTAGCGAATATCGCCGGCGCGCGCGGCGCCCATTTCGATGGCCGCATAGCGATGCGACGGGGTCAGCGCGGCCAGCGTCAGCGGCAGGCCGATTTCGTTGTTGTAGTTGCCTTGCGTTGCCGCAGTCGGGCCGGCCGCGCTCAACACCGCCGTGGCCATTTCCTTGACCGTGGTCTTGCCGTTGCTGCCGGTGATACCGACCATCTGCAAGTCCAGCTGCCGGCGCCAGTGCGAGGCGATCCGGCCCATCGCTTGGCGCACATCCGGGACAACCAACTGCGGGCAGTCCAGGTCCAGCTGATGCGCGACCAGCGCCGCGGCCGCGCCAGCCTGTACGGCCGGGGCCACGAAGCCATGACCGTCAACCCGGCTGCCGGGCAAAGCGGCAAACAGATCGCCCGGCTTGACCTGCCGGCTGTCGATGGCCAGGCCACGGACTTCCGTATCCGGGCCGCGCAGCTCGCCGCCCGCAGGTGCCGTCATTTCGCTCAGGCGCAGACGCATCAGGCCGCCACCTCCATCCAGCGGCGAACCACCGCTTCGTCGGAAAACGGCAGGCGCCGGGTGCCGATCACTTGTTCGGTTTCATGCCCTTTGCCGGCGATCAGCACAACATCGCCGCGGCCGCTTTCATTCAGGGCGGTCATGATGGCGGTCTCGCGGTCGCGGATGACCCGACTGCGCTCGGGCCGATGCTGGCCGGCCTGGATCGCCCGGACGATCGCGGTTCCGTCCTCGCCGCGCGGGTTGTCGTCGGTCAGGATCACCCGGTCGGCCAGCGATTCGGCGATTCGGCCCATCGCTGACCGTTTGTCCTGATCCCGCTCGCCGCCGCAGCCGAACACGCACCAGATCCGCTCCCCACCGAGCTCGCGCAGACTGAGCAGCACGTTTTCCAGCGCATCGGGCGTGTGGGCGTAATCGATGACCGCGACCCGGCCGTGACGATCGTGCAACATCTGCATTCGTCCCGGCACCGGCCGCAGGCCGGCAACGCGCGCGGCAACGGCTTCGGGCGAAGAGCCGCGCGCGTTGAGCTCAAGCGCGACGATGGTCAGATTGTGCAGATTGATGCGGCCCAGAAGTGCGCTACGCAGATCGATCGAACGATCACCGACATGGAGCCGGGCGGCCAGACCCGAAAGGTCGATTTGCCGCGGCGCCAGCCGTGCTGTCGCGGCCGCATGATCCTTCAGCGTGTAGCCGATCAGACCGTCGGTCCCCGCCAGGCGCCGGGCCAGCTGCTCGCCGCGCGCATTATCCAGATTGACAATCCGGCGAGCGGCGGCAAAGTCGAAGAACAAGCGCGCCTTGGCCTCGAAATAAGCCTCCAGGTCGCGGTGGTAGTCCAGATGGTCGTGGCCCAGCCCGGTAAAAATGACGCTGTTGAATTCCAGCCCCCGCAGGCGGCCCTGGTCCAGTGCGTGGGAAGAGGCCTCGAGCACGACCCGTTCGAAGCCCGAACGCTTGAGCCCGGCCAGTTCGCGATAAACGCTGAACAGGTCCGGGGTGGTGTGCGTGCCCGCCCGATGCTCGCCGGGACGACCGATGCCGAGCGTGCCCAGCATCGCCCCATCCAGCGCTTGAGCGAGCAGCCAGGCCACCGAGGTCTTGCCGTTGGTGCCGGTCACTGCGACCAGGTCCATGGACGAAACCGCCGGCCAGAAACGCTTCGCCAGGGTCGGCAGATGTCGCTGCAGGTCGGGCAGCGCCAGCGTCGGCACCGCGACCTCGGAGGAGAGTCGATGGGCGCCGTCGTGCAGCACCGCCACCGCGCCGGCGGCGACGGCCGCCTCGATGAACTCGGCGCCATGACAGGTTCGGCCCTGAACGGCGATGAACAGTGCGCCCGGAGCGACTTGTCGGCAATCCAGGCACAAATCGGTCACCGCGACCTCGTCAACGGGTCGCGCCAGACCGTCAAGCAGGTCCGACCAGTTTTTGCTGCGCGGTCCGGCGTTCATGGCCGCTCTCCGGCAGCGGTCACCAGCCTGTCCAGATCATCAGGCGGAATGCTGAACAGCCGCAGTGCGGCGTCCATGACTCGGCTGAACACCGGCCCGGCCACCGCACCGCCGAAATATTCGCCGCTGGTGGGTTCGTTGATCACCACCACGGCCGCCAGCTGCGGCCGCGAGGCGGGCGCGAAGCCGGCAAAACTCGACACGTAGCGGGACTCATAACCGCCGGCGCCAATCTTGCGCGTGGTACCGGTCTTGCCGGCGACCCGGTAGCCGGTGACCCGGGCCCGGGTGCCGGTGCCGCCGTCCAGGGTGGCCGCTTCCAGCATGCGATTGATTTCACGAGCCAGTTCAGGGTCAAGCACGGACTTGACCGGATTGTCGGCGCCCAGAATGAAGCTCGGCTGGCGCAGGCGGCCGTCATCGGCGATCGCGGCCATGGCCCGGACCAGCTGCAGCGGCGTGACCGACAGGCCGTAACCGTAAGACAGGGTGGCCTGTTCAAGCTTGAGCCAGCGCTCGTAATCACGCAGCACGCCGGCCGACTCGCCGGGAAAGCCGGTTCCGGTGACCGCCCCGAACCCCAGGCGCGAATACAAACCCCAGAGATGACGCGCGTCCATGGAAAGCACGAGCTGGACCATGCCGACGTTGGAAGACCGCGCCAGCACTTCCTCAAGGGTCAGGGGGCCGAAATTACGAATATCGCGAATGGTATGGCCCGAGACACGCATGGTGCCCGGGGAGGTATCGATGAGCATTTCCGGATCGGCCAGGCCGGCTTCCATGGCCGCCGCCGCAGCAAACGGCTTGATGACCGAGCCGGGTTCGACCACGTCGGTCAAGGCCCGATTGCGCATATCTTCGCCAACCGCACGAATCGAGGCATTGGGGTTGTAGGACGGGAAATTGACCATGGCCAGGATCTCGCCGCTGGTCACGTCAAGCACCACCACGCTGCCGGAACTGGCGCCGACATCCAGCACGCCGGTTTTCAGTTCGCGGAAAGCCAGGTACTGCAGGCGACGGTCCAGCGTAAGCTGAAGATCGCGGCCGGGGCGGGCGTCACGCACCAGCTCGACGTTCTGCACCACGCGCCCCAGGCGGTCCTTGAGCACGCGTTTGGCGCCGGGCTTGCCCTGCAGCCAGGAGTGGTAGGCCAGCTCCAGGCCTTCCTGACCGACGTCG
>CAZUTZ010000025.1:0-14207 GCA_964623655.1 uncultured Wenzhouxiangella sp. | reverse complement strand
CGCGCGATGAGGCGACCGGCGAACGTCTGGATGAACTGGACGATCCGTTCCGGCTTTATCGCTGCCATACCATCATGAACTGCGCCAAGACCTGTCCAAAAGGCCTTAACCCGGCCAAGGCGATCGCCGAAATCAAGAAAATGATGCTCGCGCGCACCAGCCTGTGAGCAAGAGGGCAGCCAGTGCTGCTGACGAGCGCTCGCGTGCACCCGACGACAGCGGCATGCGGGAGATCCGCTGGCGCTGTCGCCGCGGCATGCGCGAACTGGATGTCTTGCTGACGCGCTGGCTTGAGCGAAACTGGGGCAGCAGTGACCGGGAAATGCGAAAAGATTTTCGTCGCTTGCTGGATTGCGAAGATGACCAGCTCTGGGACTGGCTGCTGGGCCGCACCACGCCGTCTGATTCAGGGTTGCAGCAGATCGTCGGCGCCATTCGTTCTGAATCCGGGCCTCGCTAAGGATTTGCGTCTGCGACCCTGTCCCGGGCTTGCAGCAGCCCTGGCAGCGGTCGCACTTTGCGCGGCCTTTGCCGCCCATTTCAGCCGCCTGCCGGCGCCACTGGTCATGATTCTGTCTGTACTGGCAGTCGCGTATGGATTCTTCGCGGCCCGGCGTTTGATAAGCCCCGATTTAAGAATCCGACTGCTGGATCAGGCCGTCGAATTCCGGCCGGGCGCCCGATCCGGCTGGCAGCGTTTGCCACCAGGCTCGCCGCGCTTCGTCAGTCCCTGGTTCATCGGATGGCGCGGCCGACGGGGCCGCGGTTTTGGCGTTTTTCGCTCCCAGCTGTCTGCGGATGAGTTCAGGCTACTGGCGGCTGCGCTGCGCAGTGATGGAAAAGACCCTTGATTTTTGGGTTCTGACGGATTGAGTCGACCCAATACCGACGCGGAAACAGTCACTTTGGTATCCTCCAGTGACGTCTGAATTGAAGGGGCATTCCTTGACTCTCGACAATTTCCTGCAGGCCATGATCAAGCATGGTGCGTCCGATCTGTTTTTCAGTGCGGGGGCGCCGGTGGGCATCAACATTCAGGGGCGAACAAGGTTTCTTGGCGAGCATCGTTTGACTGCGGCCGACACGCGTCAGCTGGCCTATTCAGTCATGAACGATAAGCAAAGCGCCGAGTTCGAGCGAGAGATGGAAATGAACCTTGCTCTCGCGCTGGAAGGCATTGGGCGCTTCCGTATCAATGTCTTTCGCCAACGCGGTTCCGTGGCCATGGTCATCCGCCACATCAAAAATGAAGTGCCTTCGATTGAGGCTCTAAACCTGCCGATCAAGCTCAAAGAGCTGGTGATGGGGCCGCGCGGACTGGTGCTGGTTGTCGGTTCGACAGGATCGGGCAAATCGACCACGCTGGCTTCAATGATTGATTACCGCAACACCCAAAGGTCCGGACATATTCTTACCATCGAGGATCCGATCGAATTCCTCCACCAGCATAAGCGTTCCATCGTTGACCAGCGCGAAATCGGACTTGATACCAAAAGTTATACCGTTGCGCTGAAAAACGCCATGCGTGAAGCCCCTGACGTCATTCTGATCGGCGAAATTCGGGATCGGGAAACCATGCAGCACGCTATCGCCTACGCCGAGACCGGACATTTGTGCCTGTCCACGCTGCACGCCAACAACGCCAACCAGACGCTGGATCGGATCATCAACTTTTTCCCCGAGTCAGCGCATCGACAGTTGTTCGTCGATTTGTCTTTGCATTTGCAGGCAATCGTGAGCCAGCGTCTGATTCCATCTACGGACGGCAAAAGAGTGCCGGCGGTAGAGTTGCTGCTACGAACGCCATATATTGCTGACCTGATCCAGAAAGCCGAAATTCACGGTCTGAAGGACGCAATGAAAGAAGGCGTGCAGCACGGTATGCAAACTTTCGATCAATCCCTGTTCAAGCTTTTCCAGGAGGGCCGTATCAGTGAGGAAGAAGCCCTGAACAATGCCGACTCACGGAACGATCTGGGCCTGAATATCCGTCTTTCTCGTGAGAGCAGCGCTCATGACAGCCCGGAGGACTGGGAAATCCGCCCGAACGCCTGAAATCCGATCAGGCAGGATCGTAGCAGGTTACTCATGTCTGGGCGCTCAGCTCGGCGTCGAGCCTGCGTTTTGCGCTTTCCGGCGACGTGGTGCCGCTGGCCAGCAGGTTGTAGAGCACCGGAATCACAAACAGGGTCAGGATTGTCGAGACGGCGACGCCGAAGAAAACTACAATCCCGATCACCTGTCGGGTTTCAGCGCCCGCGCCGCTGGAAAGGATCAGGGGTACCGCGCCGGCCACGGTGGTGATGCCGGTCATGATGATGGGCCGCAGACGAATGGTTGCGCCTTCCACGATGGCTTGTTCGAAAGACTGACCCTCGTCTCTGAGCTGATTGATGAACTCGACGATCAGAATGCCGTTTTTGGCCGCCAGCCCGATCAGCATGACCAAACCGATCTGGCTGTAAATGTTGAGCGTCGAGCCGGTCAGCCACAGACCGAGCAATCCGCCGCCCACGGCCAGCGGGACGCCGAACATGATGACCAGGGGATGGATCCAGTTTTCAAACTGCGCGGCCAGGACCAGGAAGACCACCACCAGCCCCAGCGCAAAGATGAAGACCACGGAAGTGCCTGCCGTCATGAAATCACGGCTCTGCCCGCGGTAGTCGATGACCACGGTCTCGGGCAGATGCTCGCGCGCCGTTTGTTCCAGAAAATTCAGGGCCTCGCCCAGCGGTAAGTCATCGGCCAGCGAGGCCTCGATGGTGATGCTGCGAACCCGGTTGAAGCGATTCAGGCTGGTTGAATCGGCAAAGTCGGTCAGCGTGACCAGGTTCGACAGCGGGATCAGCTGGCCGGAGCGCTCGGAGCGCACGTACAGATTCTCCAGTGCCGTCGGGCTGCGCTGCTGATCGCGCTCGCCTTCGACGATGACGTCGTATTCCCGGCCGTCGTCGAGATAGGTGGTGACCCGCCGCGATCCCAGCATGGTTTCCAGGGTTCGACCCACCGTGCTGACGGTCACTCCCAGTTCCGCGGCCCGGTCGTAGTCGATTTCAACCTCCAGCTGCGGCTGGGTTTCCTTGTAGTCCCAGTCGATGCCCGTCAGGCCGGGATTGTCCTGCTCGATTTTCTCGAGCAGTATGTCGCGCCATTCGGCCAGTTCCTCGTAGCTTCCGGCACCACCGATGACAAACTGCACGGGATTGCTGAAGCCGCCGCCGAAGCCCTGACGCATGGCCACGCCGGTGCTGATCCCCGGCAAGTCGGACAGACGCCCGCGCACGTCACCCATGATTTCGCTGGCCGGTCGGCGCTGGTCCCAGTCGTCGAGCACGATGATGACAATGCCGGTATTGAACAGGGCCAGATTCTGGAAATCGCGCGGTGCCCGGACCAGCATGCGGCTGACTTCCCCCGAGTCGACCAGCGGCATCAGACGACGCTCGATTTCAGCCATGTATTCCTCCATGAAGCTGAATGAGGCGCCCTCCGGGCCATTGGCAAGGACGAAAAAAGCGCCCCGATCCTCCGTCGGCGCGTATTCCTCCGGAATCAGGCTGTAGAGCAAAGCCGCCAGGCCGAACAGCGCCACGATGGCGGGCAGGGCAAACCAGCGCAATCGCAGCACTCTTACCAGCAGCCAGCGGTAGATCCGTCGCATGCGGTCGATGCCGCCGTCGATGGCGCCGACCAGCCGATTTTGTTGATCACGGGGCTTTAAAACTCGCGAAGCCAGCATGGCCGAGACGGTCAGCGCAACAAAACTGGAAAAGGCGACGGCCGCGGCCATGGTCAGGGCGAATTCGGAAAAAAGCCGGCCGATGTCACCCTGGAGCAGGGCGATGGGCACGAAGACCGAGATCAGGACCATCGTGGTCGAGATGATGGCGAAAGCGACCTGCCGGGTGCCTCGATAAGCCGCCACCATGGCGCTTTCACCGTATTCATCCATTCGCCGGCGCACGTTTTCTACCACGATGATGCCGTCGTCGACCACCAGGCCAATGGCCAGAACCAGCGCCAGCAGGGTCAGCAGATTGACGGTAAAGCCAAACAGCGCCAGGGCGATGAAGGTCGATATCAGCGCCACCGGCACGGCGACGGCCGGCACGATGATCGCTCTGAGCGACCCAAGGAACAAAAAGATGGTCAGAACCACCAGGGAGATGGCTATAAACAGCGTCCGGTAAACCTCGCCGATGGCGCCTTCGATGAACACCGAAGAATCGAAGCTGGCGATCAGTTCCATGCCGTCGGGCAGGGTATCGTTGAGACGCTCGGCTTCGGCGCGCACTGCCCGTGCGACATCCAGCGTATTTGCCGTCGACTGCCGAATCACACCGATGCCGACCATCGGCTCGCCGTTGCCCCGGAATAAAGTCCGGGACTCCACCGTCCCGCGCTCCACGCGCGCAACGTCGCCCAGGCGGACCAGGAAGCCGTCGTCGCCGCGCTTGAGCACCAGCCGCGCGAATTCATCGGCCAGGCTGAACTGCCTGGCCACGCGCACGGTGAATTGGCGTGTATGAGACTCGATATTGCCGGCCGGGAGCTCCACATTCTCATCGCGCAGGGCCGACTCCACATCGGCCACCGTCAGTCCTCGAGCGGCCAGCGCCTGGCGGTCCAGCCAAACGCGCATGGCGAAGCTTTGCGCGCCACCGATCCGGATCGTGGCCACGCCGTCCAGGGTCGAGAAACGATCAACCAGAAACCGTTCGGCGAAATCGGTCAATTCGGGAATGCTGTAGTCGCGGCCGACCAGGTTCCACCACACAATGACGTCGGCGTTGGCGTCAATGCGCTGAACTTCCGGCGGATCGGCCTCGTCGGGCAGATCCCGAGTGACGCGCGCGACGCGATCGCGCACATCATTGGCGGCTGCGTCGACGTCGCGGTTCGCAGAAAAGCGAATGTTGATGCGTGAAATGCCGTCCTGGCTTTCCGACTCGATGAACTCAATGCCCTCGATGCCGGCAATGCTTTCCTCGATGCGCTCGGTGATCTGAGTATCGATGACGGCTGCCGAGGCGCCGGGATACTGCGTCTCGACGGAAACGACCGGAGGGTCAATGTCCGGATATTCACGCAGCGGCAGCTGGGAAAAAGAGACCGCACCGAAAATGACCAGCAGTATGGCCACCACCGACGCCAGAACGGGCCGGGTGACGGCGAGGTCCGACAGAATCATGAGCCCGGGGACTCTTCCAGAATCTGCGCCAACGATTGCGAGCCGTCCGTTTCCGCGCGGACGTGGACGCGATCCCCATCGGCGAGACGAAAGCCACCGTGAATGACCACGCGTTCGCTCTCATCCAGCCCCTCTGCAATCTCGACCTGGCCCGGCAAACGTCGGCCCAGCGTGACCGCTCGGCGTTCGACGGTGCTGTCTTCGCCGTCCCCGCTGATGACCAGCACGTGATGGTCGCGACCACGGCTGAGGATGGCCTCTTCGGGAATGATGATGGCGCTGCGGTCAGCGCTGGCCAGTGTGACCGTCATCAGCATTCCGGGTTTGAGGGCGGCGGCGGGGTTGGGCAGTTCCGCGCGCACCTGAAAAGCTCGCGTGACCGGATCGACCGTGTTGCTCAGACTCACCACCTCGCCGGTGAACTCCAGATCGGGCCAGGCGCGCGTGCGCGCCTCGACCCGCAGACCCGGTTCGACCATGGCCATGAATAACTCCGGGACGCCGAAATCCAGCTGCAGCACTGAATCATCGACCAGGGTGGTGACGACCGTGCCCGGGGTCAGGAGGGTACCGACGGAAACCTGCCTCAAACCCAGAACGCCGTCGAACGGGGCCGTAATCAAGCGATCGCTGAGTCGAGCCTCAACCGCGGCCAGGCGCGCCTCGGCGGTCTGGAGTTCGCGCCGGCGCTGGTCCAGCATGGAGCGCGATTCCTGGCCACGCTCGGCCAGGTTCTGAACGCGTTCGAACTGCCGACGCGCCTCTTCCACGTCGGCTTCGGCGCCGGAGAGCTCCGCGAGCTGTTCGCGATTGGTCAGCGTGGCAAGCACCTGGCCGGCCTCCACGCGTTCGCCATCACGAAATCGGATCTCGGAAATGGTTTCGGTAATACTGGCCGTGATCTCGGCCGATTCTCGCGCCCGGGTCGTGCCAAGAGCCTCGATCGGGTCGCTGATGGTGTCTCTCTGCGCGCTGGCCACAATCACGTCAGGCGGACTAGCGAGAACCGGCCCGCAGAGCAGGAGCATCAGGGAAAACGGCAGGATTTTGTGGAGCGCGGTCATGTTCGAAAGGTAGCCTATTGAATGTGAGCGGAATAATGCGATCAGTGATCAAAGGAGCGGAATGAGCCGCAGGACAGGGTAAAATCGAGAGTTGTTTTCTAACTGCTAATCGACTTAAAAGGAAGACCTCCATGGAACGCACCTTGTCCATCATCAAACCCGACGCCGTGGCAAAAAACGTTATCGGAGAGATTTATTCGCGTTTCGAGCGTGCCGGGCTGAAAATTGTCGCAGCGCGCATGAAGCATCTCACCCGAGAGGAAGCCGAGGGCTTTTATGCCGTCCACCGCGAGCGGCCTTTTTTCGCCGATCTGGTCGAGTTCATGATTTCCGGGCCGGTCATGATCCAGGTCCTCGAGGGACCCGATGCGATTACCCGGAACCGTGAGTTGATGGGAGCAACAGATCCACGCCAGGCAGCCCCGGGGACCATCCGGGCCGAATTTGCCGCCAGTATCGACGCCAACGCCGTGCACGGCTCGGATGCAGCCGAAACGGCAAAGCAGGAGATCGCCTATTTCTTCGGGGTCGATGAGATATACTCCCGACACTAAGACCAGCATCCAAACTGCCGCATGCCCAGTACGGCACACACCAAGACCAACCTGATCGGTCTCGATCGGGCTGAGCTTTCTGCGTTTTTCGCCGATCTCGGCGAAAAACCTTTTCGTGCCCGACAGTTATTGCAGTGGGTGCACCAGCGCGGGGTGACCGATTTTGAGGCGATGACCGACTTGTCGCGTGGTCTTCGGGATCGCCTCGGAGAGGTTGGCGAAATAAGGCCGCCGCGGGTGATACGCGAGCAGCTCTCGGCCGACGGCACGGTCAAGTGGCTGCTCAGCGAAAGCGGCGGCAGCGCTATCGAAACCGTATTCATTCCGGAAGAAAACCGCGGCACGCTATGCATCTCCTCGCAGGTCGGATGCATGCTGAACTGCACTTTCTGCTCCACGGCCACCCAAGGGTTCAAACGTAACCTGGACGCCGGCGAGATCGCCGGCCAGGTCTGGCATGCGGTGCAGGCGCTGTCCGACCCGCGCCTTGGCGAGCGACGAGTCACCAACGTGGTTTTCATGGGCATGGGAGAGCCGCTGCTCAATCTGAATGCAGTCAAGTCGGCGCTCTCTCTCCTGCGCGACGACCTGGCCTATGGTCTGGCCTCGAGACGCGTCACGATTTCCACCGCTGGTGTTGTGCCGGGCATTGATGAGCTGACTCACGGAGAGGAATTTGCGCTTGCGGTTTCGCTGCATGCGCCGACTGACGAGTTGCGGGAGCGACTGGTCCCGCTGAACCGGAAATTCCCCCTGGCCGAACTGATGGCCGCCTGTCACCGCTACGTGCGCGCCCGGCAGCGGCGCTCGATCACTTTTGAGTACACCATGATCGATCAGGTCAACGACCAGCCGGAGCAGGCTCGCGGCCTGGTGAAATTGCTCAACGGTCTGCCGTGCAAGATCAACCTCATCCCGTTCAATCCGTTTCCAGGCACGCCGTTCAGGCCGTCATCGGAGACGGCAATCTACGAGTTCCAGAAAATCACTCGACGCGCCGGGATTATCACGACCGTGCGCAAAACGCGCGGTGACGACATCGATGCGGCTTGCGGGCAGCTGGTGGGTCAGCTGCTCAGCCCCAGCGAACGGCGCCGCCTGGTCCAGCAGCAACTCGCTGCCCAGGTCATGACGGCATGATCCGAAGGGTTCGCCTTGTCACACTGACGATGGCTGTGCTGCTGGCGGCCTGCGCTACAGCCCCCGAAACCCCGCGGGAGGGGCGTTCCGGCATGGATCGGGTCAGCCCCGTACGGTCGGCTGAAATTCATACACGCCTCGGCGTGGGCTATTTCGAGCGTAACGATCTTCAGGTCGCGATGGAAAACCTCCAGGTCGCATTGCGCCATGATCCGGACCACACGCCTGCGCATGTGACGCTGGCGCTGATTTACGATCGCCTCGGTAACACCAGGGAGGCGCGGAATCACTATCGCCGGGCCAGCCGGCTGGCACCGCACGATGGCGCCACACAGAATGCCTACGCCGTTTTTCTATGCCGCCAGGGCGAGTACGCTGAGGCCCAGGAGCGTTTCGAGCGAGCCGTTGAAGATCCTTTCTACAACACGCCGGAAGTTGCCCTTAGCAACGCCGGCGCTTGCGCATTGCGCAGTGACCAACTCGAGGATGCGGAGTTCTTTTTGCGCGAAGCTATTGCCCTGGCGCCGGAGTTTTCAGAACCGCTGTTGCAGCTGTCCGAGCTATCGCTGGAAAAGGGCGATCTCATGAGGGCACGCGCCTTTCTGCAACGTTTCGAGAGCGTTTCCAATGACTTCCCGGGAAGTCTGAAACTGGGCTTCATGATTGAAAACGGCCTGAATAATACCGGCGAAGCGGCACGCTACGCCAATCGTCTGGAGTCTGCTTTCCCGGACTCACCCGAAGCACGCGAGGTACGGAGTCTCCGACGCGACCATGAGTGAGGAAAAACCAGCAAACCAGCAAAAAGTCGCCGAACCTGATCAGCTCACGCTACCGGTTGGTGCGGCGGAAGAGGAAATCGGGGCGCGACTGCGCAAGCAACGTCGCAAGCGTCGGATTTCCGTCGAGGAAGCCGCCCGGGCCCTGAAACTGGCCCCCTCAACGCTGCACGAAATCGAAAAAGGCGAACTCGGGCGCTTCGAGTCGCTCTATCGCCGCGGTTACCTGCGCAATTACGCGCGCTTTCTGGGTCTCGATCCGGAGCCTTTGCTGCAGATGCTTCGAGACTCCGACCTGCCGCCGCTGAAAACGGTCGTGCCCGTCGGGAAATCAGCACCGAAACTTGATCGATTTCTAAGAGTTGCAACCTATGCCATTGTTACCACGCTGATTATTCCACCTCTCGTCCTGATCTATATCCAGGGGGGGCTGGGTTTTCTGGATCGTGAGCGCGGCGCCAGCGTCGACACCGAAACATCCGTGGTGCTGTCGACGGAGCAGGTCGCCGACGTCCTGGTTGGCGATGAATCCGGTGAGGACAGCGTTGAAGCTGTGCCGGAGCCTACCGGACCGGTCACGGCTTCGGCGCTGCCGCTGAGCCCGATTCGTCCGGTCCGGGATCCTGAACCAACGCCTGAGGCGCCAGGTTCGGATGGCGAAATCGATGCGTCGGCGGTCGAGGAAGCACCGGACCCTCGATCAGTGCTGCAGGTTGAGCTTCTCAGCGACAGCTGGCTGGAAATTTACGCGGCCGACGGTGAACGCCTGGAGTTCGACCTGCTGCGGGCCGGAGAGCAGCGGGAATTTTCCGCAGAGGCGCCGTTCCGGCTTCTGGTGGGCCGAGGCAATGCGGTGCAGCTCAGCCTGGACGGAGAAGCCGTCGAGTTTGACGGGCAGGGCAGGGGCGATATTGTGCGCTTCGAGATTGGCTCGGACGGCACGGTCCTCGCCGACTGAGATCGGAGCGGGGCGAGCCGGGCGCTGACGTGATCGTTTGATCTCGGCCAGTGCATGCAAGCCGCGGTCACCTGACTAGAGCATCGTATTTTCATGAGTCTGATTCAGTCCATTCGCGGAATGCACGACATTCTGCCCGCGGAAACGCCGCTTTGGCGATGGCTGGAAAACGAACTGGCGCAGATTTTCGACGCCTACGATTTCCACGAAATCCGCACCCCGATGGTTGAAAAAACCGAGCTTTTCACCCGCGCGATCGGACAGTCCACCGATGTCGTCGAAAAGGAGATGTATGCCTTCGACGACCGCAACGGCGAGTCGCTCAGTTTGCGGCCGGAGGGCACAGCCGGCGTGGTTCGCGCCGCCATACAGCACGGCCTGCTCAATCCGCCGGGGCGCAAGGTGTGGTATCGAGGCCCCATGTTTCGCCACGAACGACCGCAGCGCGGGCGGCAGAGACAGTTTCATCAATTCGGTGTCGAGGTTTTCGGCCTCGCCGAGCCGCAATCGGACGTTGAGCTGATTGCGCTGGGTGAGCGAATCTGGCGCCGGCTCGGCTTGAAAGACCGGATTCGCCTGGAAATCAACTCACTCGGCGACACCGAAGACCGGGCGCGTTACCGCGAGCAGCTGCTGGCCTATCTGGAGCCTCATGTTTCCCGACTGGACGCAGACAGCCAGCGCCGGTTGCAGACCAATCCGCTGCGAATTTTCGACAGCAAAGCCGAACAGACGCAGCTGATCATGGCCGATGCGCCAAAGCTGAGTGAGGCATTGGGCGCAGAGGCCCGCGATCACTTTGAGCAGGTTTGCCGGATGCTCGATCAGCTCGGCATCGAGTACCACATCAATCCAGGGCTGGTCCGTGGATTGGATTACTACTCCCGCACGGTGTTTGAGTGGGTGACCGACCAGCTGGGCGCGCAGGGTACGGTCTGCGCCGGCGGTCGCTATGACTCCCTGGTCGAGATCCAGGGCGGACGTGCAACGCCGGGCATCGGTTTTGCCATGGGCGCGGAACGCCTGACGGAACTGCTTCAAAGCCTGGGCGTCGAACGCCATCAGGAGCCCCATGTGTTTCTGGTCAGCGGAGTCGAACCGGTTCACCCGCTCAAGCTGGCTGAACGTCTTCGCGATGAATTGCCTGGCTTGCGCATCGCCGGTTCCTTGTCCGGCGGCAGCTTCAAGTCACAGTTCAAGAAGGCCGATCGCAGCGGCGCGCGTTATGCGCTGGTCCTCGGAGAAAGTGAAATTGCAAACGGTGAATGTCTGATCAAGGATCTGCGCGGCTCCGCGGCGCAGGAAACCGTGGTGCTGGAAGAACTTCCTGCTCGCCTTAATGAATTGCTGAAGCAAGAGGGTTGCTGGTGAATTATCATGAGCGGTTACATCAAAGTCGCCTGGGTACGTTGAACAATGGCAGTTGAACTTTACGACGAACACGAACAGGGCGAGCGCGTCCGAAAATGGATCCGCGAGTACGGGGTTTCAATCGTGACCGGCCTGGTCCTGGCCGTCGGCGGTATCTTCGGCTTTCGCTATTGGCAAGATCAGCAGGCCGAGCAGCAAATGGTCGCCGCCAGCCTGTTTTCAGTGATCCAGGCCGAGGTGGAGCAGGGGCGTCATGAAGAAGCCCGGGCCCAGTTCGAGGCCTTGCAGTCTCAGGCGCCGCGCAGCGCCTTCACCGGATTGTCGGCCATGATGCTGGCATCGGCCATGATTGAAGACGGCCGGCTCGAGTCCGCCGCGCGGCTGTATCGAGAGATTCTCGAGCAGCGCCGCATGGAGAGCCTGTGGCCGGTGACCCGGCTGCGTCTGGCCCGCGTGCTGGAAGCGCAGGGTGACTTGTCCGAGGCCCTGGAATTGCTCGAAGCCGTCGAGCCGCCACCGGGCCACGAACCCGCCTGGGCCGAGCTGAGGGGCGATCTGCTGCTGGGGCTGGACCGTCCCGCCGATGCGCGCGCGGCGTTCGAAGATGCGCTGCAGGCCGGCGACGACGGCGCCATGACGCGACGATTGTTGCAGATGAAGATTGACGCGATCGGCCAGAGCGAAGAGAACCTTCAGTCGTGAAGCTGGGCCGTGGCGCGATCATTTTCGGTGTGGCGTTTATGCTGGCCGGCTGTCAGACCGTTGGCGGCTGGTTCAGTCGCGGAGACGCGGAGGACCGTCCCGCAGAGCTGGTGGATTTCAGCTCGACGATTGAAGTCGAGCGCGTCTGGTCGGCCAACGCCGGGCGCGGCACGGGCAACAGCCAGCCGCGATTCGTTCCGGTTTTCGACCGCCAGCAAATCTGGGTGGCCGACTACCGCGGGCGATTGACGGTCGTCGACGCCGAGTCCGGAAATATCGAGCAGCGTTTCGACCTCGACCTGCCGCTGTCGGCGGGTCCGGCGCTTGACGGCGATCATGCCTACATCGGCACCTTCGACGGTCAGCTCGTTGCGCTTAACCGTGAGACCGGCGAGGCTGACTGGCGGGCCCAACTTTCCTCGGAAGTGCTTGCGATGCCGGTTGTCCAGGACGGCGTGGTCGTGGTGCGCTGTATTGACGGTCGGGTATTCGGACTGGACCGGGACACCGGCTCGACGGTGTGGGTGCATGACCGCAGCGTGCCGCTTCTGACCCTGCGTGGCATCAGTGATCCACTGGGCCGGGCCGGCCAGGTTTTTGTCGGCTAC
The DNA here is from genome assembly GCA_964623655.1 of uncultured Wenzhouxiangella sp. Classification (GTDB taxonomy): domain Bacteria; phylum Pseudomonadota; class Gammaproteobacteria; order Xanthomonadales; family Wenzhouxiangellaceae; genus Wenzhouxiangella. The sequence goes on along the minus strand of CAZUTZ010000025.1, from coordinate 1,837 downwards.
GACGACGGTCTGGTCAGCGCGCTACGGGCCGCCGACGGCAGCGTGATGTGGGAGCAGCGGGTCAGCGAGCCGGAGGGTCGAACCGAGCTGGATCGCCTGTCGGATATCGACGGGCCAATGGCCATCGTCGGCTCGGAACTCTACGTGGTCACCTATCGTGGCCGGATGGCCAGTCTTTCGCTGGACGGCGGGCGTATCCTGTGGGTCAAGGATGTCGCATCACATCAAGGCCTCAGCCTGCAGCGACTCCAGCTGGCCGCGTCCGACCGTGACGACGCGGTCTGGCTGGTCGATCGACGCGACGGCTCAACCGTGTGGCGTGACGAGCGTCTGGCTCGCCGCGATATCACCCGACCGGTATTTTTCGGCAACCACCTGGTCACCGTCGACGGTCAGGGCTTCATTCACTTCTATGACATCGACAGCGGCGAATTCGCGGCCCGTGCAAGACTGGGTCGGAATGCGCCGGCATCCGCACCGCTGGCGGTTGGCAACACCCTGTACGTTCTCGATGACAGCGGCGGCCTGACCGCGTGGCGCATTCGCAGCTGAGCCACGAGACATGACCGACCGCGGTCATTTGCCGGTCATCGCCATCGTCGGGCGGCCCAACGTCGGCAAATCGACGTTGTTCAACGCGCTGACCCGTACTCGTGACGCGCTGGTGGCCGACATGCCCGGCGTCACGCGAGATCGGATTTACGGGCGGGCCGAACTCGGCGGGCGTGCGGTCCTGGTGATTGATACGGGCGGCCTGGAAACGGCCGCCGACGATATCGGCAGCGGCCGCGAGCGACAGACTCGATTGGCCATTGAAGAGTCCGACGCCGTCATCTTTCTGACCGATGCGCGCGACGGCATGACGCCGTCGGACCTCGAGATTGGCGCCTGGCTGCGGACCACCGGCAAGCCCCTGATCCACGCGATCAACAAGACCGACGGACTGGATGGCGACGTTGTTCTGGGCGAAAACCTTGCCCTGGGTATCCAGCCCTACTGCCTGATTTCCTCCAGCCATCGCCGCGGTCTCGACCAACTCGGGCGACTGGCGATCGAGCAACTTCCCCCCGTGGCGGACGAGGCAAGCGACAGCGACGACGAGGCGATCCACCTGGCCTTGATCGGTCGACCGAATGCCGGCAAATCGACGCTTCTGAATCGGCTACTGGGTTACGAAAGGGCGCTGGCGACGCCGATCCCCGGTACCACGCGCGATCCCATCCGGGCCCGGATCGAACGCGACGGCCGGGTATTTCAGCTGGTTGATACGGCCGGGATTCGGCGGCGCCGCGGCAGTCATGAAGGCGTCGAGCGCTTCAGCACCATCAAGGCGCTGCAGGCGATGGAGCAGGCCCAGATCGTCGTTTTGCTCATGGACGCGGTAGAGGGCATCACCGATCAGGACGCCCGCCTGGCCGGACACGTCATCGAGGCCGGTCGTGGCCTGGTCCTGGCGCTGAACAAATGGGACGGTCTTTCCGAGCGGCAGCGTCGAGCCCTGCTGCAGGCGGCGGGGGATAGACTCAATTTCGCGCTGTTTGCGCCCGTCGTGACGCTGTCGGCGCTGCATGGGAGCGGGCTTGCGGAGCTGATCGATGCGGTCAAGCACGTCTATTCCTGCGCCACCGCCGACTTGTCCACCCCGGCGCTCACCCGCAGTCTGCGGCGCGCGGTGGACAGCCACGCCCCACCCGGGGGCAAAAACGCCACGCCCAAACTGCGCTATGCGCATTCCGGCGGCCTGTTTCCCCGTCGGATCGTGATCCACGGCAGCCGGACCCAGAAAATCGCCGATCAGTACCGGCGCTATCTGGTCAACAGTTTTCGCCGCGACTTT
>CAZUTZ010000024.1:12086-14347 GCA_964623655.1 uncultured Wenzhouxiangella sp. | reverse complement strand
GCAGGTGCAGGCGGTTGACCAGCGGCTGGCGGCCGTCGGGAATCGAGACCAGCAGGCCGCGTACCGGGTCGCCGAAGCCCTCGACCTCGAGCCGCACCGGCGCCTGAACGCGGGTCTCGACCTGCTGCACGCCGGCGATGTCGCGCAGGCGCTCGGCGACGTGATCGGGCGCGCGTTTGAGATCGGCGAAAACCTGGGCAAAGTGGTAATTCTGGTAGAAGCGCTGCTGGGAGCCGCTGACTGCCTCGAGACTGGTCGCGCCCAGGACCAGGATCATGACGCCGGCCCCAATCACCATGGCAATGGCCGCCGCCTGGCCCTTCTGCAGCCAAAGATCGCGCCAGAGCTTGGCGGTGAGTGCGCGCATCGTCGCTCGCCTACCAGGCCAGCTCGGCCGGCGCGACTCTCCGGTCGTTGACGTGAATGTCGGAGACCTGGCCGTCACTCAAGCGAATCACCCGGTCGGCCATCTGGCCGATGACCTCGTTGTGGGTGATGATGGCGGTGGTGGTGTTGAGCTCGCGGTTGATGTGCTCGATGACTTCGAGCACGCGGATGCCGGTTTTCGAGTCCAGCGCGCCGGTGGGCTCATCGCACATCAGCACCATGGGCCGCTTAGCGATGGCGCGTGCGATGGCCACGCGCTGCTGCTCGCCGCCGGACATCTGCGAGGGGAAGTGATCCAGCCGGTCGCCTAAACCCACCAGATCCAGCGCTTCTTCCGGCGGCATGGGATTGGTCGCGATATCGGTGGCGATGGCCACGTTTTCGCGCGCGGTCAGGGAGGGTATGAGGTTGTAGAACTGAAAGACGAAGCCGACATGCTCGCGCCGGAAGCGGGTCAAATCGGACTCGGACGCCCGGGCCAGGTCCTGGTCGCGGTAACGTAATTGACCGTCGGTGGCCACATCCAGTCCGCCCATGATGTTGAGCAGGGTCGATTTGCCCGAGCCGGAAGCGCCCAGCATGACCACCAGTTCACCCTCGAAGAGTTCCAGGTCAACGCCGCGCAGGGCGTGGATGGCCACCTCGCCCATGCGGTAAACCTTGGTCAGGCCGCCGGCGCTGAAAACCGGCGGCGCTTGTCGCGCTGTTGCAGGCATTCAGCGCTTCCTCCATGACACGACCGTGCCATATCCATTAGGCCCCGGTTCGGAAGTATATCAAGCCCCTTGCGCGTCACAATCGGATTGGCATCCGCCACGGCACTATCGCTAAAATGCGGTCATGGCACCGCCGTGGACAAGTCGCTTCCTTGAACTGGCCCTGGAGTACCGGGCGCTGAAATTCGGCTCATTCACCCTGAAGTCCGGACGCGTCAGTCCGTATTTTTTCAACGCCGGCCTGTTCTGCGATGGAGCCGGCCTGGAGCGCCTGGCCGGCTGCTATGCCGAGGCATTGGTGCAGCAGGCACCGGATTTTGATCTGCTGTTCGGACCGGCCTACAAGGGCATACCGCTGGCTGCAGGTGTTGCTTGCAGCCTTGCCCGCGATCATGCGCGCAATCTGCCCTTCGCCTACAACCGCAAGGAAAGCAAGGACCACGGCGAGGGCGGCCAAGTCGTCGGCGCCCCGCTCGCCGGCCGCGTGGTGATTATCGACGACGTGATTTCGGCCGGCACTTCAATCAACGAGTCCATCGACCTGATCCGCGCTGCCGGTGCTGAGCCGGTCGCGGCGGCTGTCGCGCTGGATCGGCAGGAACGGGGGCCGGACCAGCGCTCGGCGATTCAGGCGGTGGAGGACCAGGGGCTTGCGGTGGTCAGCCTGGCCCGCCTGGATGATCTGATCGACCTGCTGATCGAGCGCGGCGACCAGCCCGAGCATTTGCAGGCGCTGCGGAGTTATCGCCAGCGTTATGGGGTCTAGAAAGTCATGATTCGGTCTTTGTTGTTCGCCTTGATCATCGTGGCGGGGGTCGGCGAGGCCCTGGCACAGACGGTTTATCGCTGGGTCGACCATGAGGGTCGGGTGCATCTGGGCCATTCGGTGCCGCCGGAATATCGAGCGCTTGGTTACGATCGCCTGGCGCCCGATGGTCGCGTGCTCGAATCCGTGCCGCCGGAATTGACCCCCGAAGAAAGAGCCGCCGAGCGCGAGCGTCGTCGGCGCCAGGCCGAAATCGAGGCCGAAGAGGCCGACCAGGCGGCCCGTGATCGCCTGCTGCTGGCCGCCTACCCCAGCGAAGCAGCCATCATCGAGAGCCGTGACATGCGCTTGGGCGCCATGCAGCAGCAGCGTCGCGCCCTGAACACCTCGCA
>CAZUTZ010000024.1:5692-11986 GCA_964623655.1 uncultured Wenzhouxiangella sp. | reverse complement strand
TCGTTCGCTGCAGCAATTGCGGCAAAACCTTCAACTCGCTAGCGCGTTTGTTCGCGGTCCGGCCGAAAAGCGACGACGAGCCCCTGCGTGGCAAGGGCATGCCGCCATTGCTGGCCGGTCACATTCCGGAGCAGGGAACGCTGCCTGGCTTCAGTGATGAAGCGCCGGACCCGGCACCTGCCCCGCCGAAGACGATAGGCGATGAAGACGTCGCGCCACAGCGACCGGCCTTTAGTGCAAGATTCTTCTGGCCCTTAGGTGTCGCGCTGCTGGCGCTTGCAGCGCTCGGCCAGGGTGCCTGGCTGCTGGATTTACCCGGGCAGTGGCTGCACGCCGACGGATCCGGCGCCGCGTCGAACGCGGACGAGGAAGCCATCAGCCTGATCGGGCGTGATCTGCACGGCCATCCCAGTCGCGATGATGCCGTTGTAGTCAGCGCATTGCTGCGCAATGACTCCAGCCAGCCGGTCGATTTCCCGCGCATTGAGCTCCGTCTGTTCGACCGCAGCAACCAGTTGCTGGGCGTGCGGCGCCTGCACCCGGCAGAATATCTACCCGATCCGGCGCGCGAACCGGACGGCCTGGGCCCGAGCACATCGCTACCCATCATTATCGAGGTGGCGCTGACCGGCTCGGACCCCTCCGGATTCGACCTGCGGTTTTTTTGATTTTGATCGGGTTTTTCCCTTCTGATCCCGGCGCTCCCTATGCTATCGTTTACGGTCTTTCGCCAGCTCCACGGCGAGCGCTGATCGACCCCGAGGGAAGCATGTCCAAACTCAACGGCTCCGGCTCCTGTCTGCACGAGTTCGTCCGCTCGGTGGTCGAACAGTATCTGGAGGACATGGGTGAAACGCCGCCGGACAACCTGTATGAAACCCTGATTCACGAAGTAGAGCGCCCGCTGATTGAGGCCGTGCTGGCGCGTACCGGCGGCAATCAGTCGCGCAGCGCCGATATTCTCGGAATCACCCGCGCCACCCTGCGCAACCGCATTCAGCGCTACGGCATCGATCCCCAGAACCAATGACGGCAACCCGCACCGCGCTGCTGAGCGTCTCTGACAAGACCGGAATCGTCGAGCTGGGGCGCGCACTGGCCGAGCAGGGATGGCGAATCCTGTCGACCGGCGGAACCGCCAAGGCCCTCCAGACAGCCGGCCTCGAGGTCACCGAAGTTTCTGCACATACCGGCTTTCCGGAGATCATGGGTGGCCGGGTCAAGACCCTGCATCCGACCATCCACGGCGGCCTGCTCGGCCGACCGGAAACCGATCAGGCTGCGATGCAGGAACACGGCATTGACGCCATCGATCTGCTGGCGGTCAACCTCTACCCGTTCGCCGCGACCGTTGCCCGACCGGGCTGCAGTCTGGGCGAGGCCGTCGAGCAAATCGATATCGGCGGGCCGGCCATGCTGCGCGCCGCAGCCAAGAACCACGCTCGGGTCTGCGTGCTGTGCGATCCGGCAGATTACCAGCCCTTCATTGATAAGCTGCCCAACTGGCCGGACCTCGAGCAGCGGCAAGGGCTGGCAGTCAAGGCGTTCGCCCACACGGCCGCCTACGACGGCCAGATCAGCCAGTGGCTGGCGGGGCAGGCAGCCGCCGACCCCTTGCCGCCGGTGCTCAACGTCAATCTCGACCAGGTCCAGTCCTTGCGCTACGGCGAAAATCCACACCAGGCCGCCGGGCTGTATCGGCCGCGCGGGCAACAAGCCTCGGGCCTGGCCGGAGCCCGGATCCTGCAGGGCAAGGCGCTGTCCTACAACAACCTGCTCGACGCCGATGCCGCCTGGCAGGCCCTGCGCGGCCTGGGCTCGGCGGCGGCTGCCTGCGTGATCGTCAAGCACACCAATCCTTGCGGCGCCGCTCTCGGCGATGACCCCGCGGCTGCCTTCCGCGCAGCGCTGGCTTGTGATCCGACTTCGGCTTTCGGCGGCATCATCGCGGTCAACCGGGAAATCGATGCCGATCTCGCCGGCGCGATCACCGAGCGCTTCGTCGAAGTGATCCTGGCCCCGGCGGTCAGCCAGCCGGCGCTAGAGCGCCTGGCGAAAAAACCCAACATCCGCGTGATCGTGCCGGCCGACTCGCCAGCGCCCGGCCCGCAGCTGCGTGCCATCGACGGTGGCTGGCTGGTCCAGCAGGCCGATCAACCCGCACAGGATGAATCGGCCTGGCACGTTCCGACTCAGCGCAAGCCCGGCCAGGCCGAGCTGACCGACCTGCATTTCGCCTGGGCCGTTGTTCAATCGGTGCGCTCCAACGCCATTGTCTATGCCCGCGGCCGCGCCACTCTCGGCATCGGCGCCGGTCAGATGAGCCGAGTCGATTCAGCCCGCATCGGCGTCTGGAAAGCCAAAGACGCGGGCTTGGCCTTGAGCGGCGGCGTCATGGCCTCGGACGCTTTCTTTCCCTTTGCCGACAGCATTGAAACCGCCGCCGAGCACGGCATTCGTGCGGTGATACAGCCGGGAGGCTCGATGCGGGATACTGAAGTGATCGACGCCTGCGACCGCCACGACATTGCCATGGTTCTGACCGGGCGACGCCATTTCCGGCATTAAGGAACCTTTGAACAATCATGCGTGGGCGCCGAATGACCTCGGGTGCCGGCGCCTCGCGCGCTACAATCCAGTTCGGTTGAAAAATCCACCTTGTCTCATTCCATGACGGTGTCTTTGAAAGTTCTCATCATCGGCAGCGGCGGGCGTGAGCACGCCCTCGCCTGGAAGGCGGCGCAGTCGCCCCTGGTTGAAGAAGTCCTGGTCGCACCCGGCAATGCCGGCACGGCGCTTGAGCCGGGCGTGCGTAACGTCGACATGGCCGTCGAAGACATCGACGGACTGCTGCGACTCGCCGAACAAGAACGGATCGAGCTGACCATCGTCGGCCCGGAAGTGCCGCTGGCGGCCGGCGTGGTGGATCGCTTCAGCGAGCGCGGCCTGCGCTGCTTCGGCCCCACCGCCGGTGCCGCCCAGCTCGAGTCGTCCAAGGCCTTTGCCAAGGCCTTCATGGACCGCCACGGCATCCCCACCGCCGGTCACGCCGTGGTCGAAAGCGTGGAAGACGGCCTTGAGCAGGCCCGCGCCATCGGCTTTCCGCTGGTTCTCAAGGCCGACGGCCTGGCCGCCGGGAAGGGCGTGGTGATTGTCGAAAATGAGCAGCAGGCCAGGACCACGCTCAAGGACATGCTCAGCGGCAATGCCTTCGGCGCGGCCGGGCATCGCGTGGTCGTCGAGGAATTTCTGGTCGGCGAGGAGGCCAGTTTTATCGTGATTGCCGACGGCGAGCGCGTCGTGCCGCTGGCCTCCAGCCAGGACCACAAGCGCCGGGATGAAGGCGACCAGGGCCCCAATACCGGCGGCATGGGCGCCTACTCACCGGCACCTGTGGTCGACGCGGCGATGCATGAACGTATCCTGGCCGACGTGATCCAGCCCACGCTTGCCGGCATGGCCGCCGACGGCCATCGCTTTACCGGCTTTCTCTATGCCGGGGTCATGCTCACCGATAACGGACCCAAAGTGCTGGAATTCAACGTTCGCTTCGGCGACCCGGAAACCCAGCCCATCCTCATGCGCCTGAAGTCCGACCTGGTGCAGACCCTGCTGAGCGTACTCGAAGGGCGCATTGACGAAATCGAGCTGGCGTGGGACGAGCGCACCGCGCTCGGCATCGTGGTCGCTGCCGGCGGCTATCCGGAAAGCTACGCCAAGGGCAAGTTCATCAGCGGCCTGGACGACGAGCCGCCGGCCGAGGCCAAACTCTTCCACGCCGGCACGCGCCTGGACGGCAAGGACATCGTCACCAGCGGCGGGCGCGTGCTGTGCGTCACGGCGCTGGGACAAACCGTTGAACAAGCCCAGAGGCTGGCCCTGGAGTGGGCGGGGCGCGTTGAGTTCGAAGGGGCGTTTTATCGGCGGGATATCGGGCATCGGGCGATTGTCAGGGACCAGGGGCCAGGGACCCTATTTAGGGACCAGGGATCAGGGACCAGGGACCAGTAAAAGAGAGAGGCCAATTGGCAATGCCGTTGATTTCGCAGTATCCGTCGATGAATCGAGTTCCGGTCTGGGCACGATTTCCGACCGATCGCCACGCTCCACTGGTCCCTGGTCCCTAGTCCCTGGTCCCTCGAAAAATGGACGTCTCTCACCTTCTTGAAGACCTCAACGACGCGCAGCGCCAGGCCGTCACGGCCGAGGACGGCCATTTGCTGGTGCTGGCCGGGGCCGGGTCGGGCAAGACGCGGGTGCTGGTGCACCGGATCGCCTGGCTGATCCAGGTCCATCACGTCTCGCCCATGGGGCTGCTGGCGGTGACGTTTACCAACAAGGCCGCCGGCGAAATGCGTGGCCGGGTCGGGCGACTGCTGAATCTGCGTCCGGACGGATTGTGGATCGGGACCTTTCACGGCATCTGCCATCGCCTGCTGCGCATGCACGCCGCCGAGGTCAATCTGCCCGACACCTTCCAGATTCTCGACTCCGAAGACCAGTACCGCCTGGTTCGCCGGGTGATCCGCGACATGGAACTCGACGAAGGCGAGCATCCGCCGCGCCAGGTCCAGGGCTTCATCAATCACCACAAGGACGACGGCCGCCGCCCAGGTCAGATCGAGCATTTTGGCCGCGACTTCCAGGCCCGCCAGGTCGAGATCTACCAGCGCTACCAGGACTACTGCGAGCGCTCCGGCCTGGTCGATTTCGCCGAGCTGCTGCTGCGCACGGTCGAGCTGCTGCGCGACCGGCCGGAACGCAGAGCTCACTATCAGAGCCGCTTCGGCCACATCCTGATCGACGAATTTCAGGACACCAACACCCTGCAGTACGCCCTGGTGCGTCTGCTGGCCGGGGATGCCAACCGCCTGTTCGTCGTCGGCGACGACGACCAGTCGATCTACGGCTGGCGCGGCGCGCGGGTCGAAAACGTGGCTCACTTCAGCCGTGACTTCCAGCCCGAGGTCATCCGCCTGGAGCAGAACTATCGCTCGACCCGCACCATCCTGGAAGCGGCCAACCGCGTCATCGACCACAACGATGAGCGCATGGGCAAGAATCTGTGGACCGAGGGCGAGGAAGGCGAGCCGATTCGCCTGTTTGCCGCCTTCAATGCCGAGGAAGAAGCCGAGTTCGTCATCGCGCGTATCCAGGACTGGATCGCTCAGGGCGGCCGGCCCTCGGACTGTGCCGTGCTGTATCGCTCCAACGCCCAGTCACGGCTCTTCGAACAGGCCCTTTTGCGCGCCGACATCCCCTATCGCGTCTACGGCGGCTTGCGCTTTTTCGAGCGCGCCGAAATCAAGGATGCGATGGCCTACCTGCGCCTGATTCACAATCCGCACGACGACACCGCATTCGAGCGCGTCATCAACGTGCCGGCGCGCGGTATCGGTCAGCAGACGGTGGCCCGCATCCGCGAGCACGCCCGCGGTCATGGCCAGTCGTTGAGCCAGGCGACCACCGAACTGACCGCGCAGGGCGGACTGTCGGCGCGGGCCGCGCGTTCTGCGGCCGCCTTCCTGCAGTTGATCGAGCAGCTGACCGATGCCACCGAGTCGGCCAACCTGGCCGAAATGGTCAGCGTGGTGGTGCGCCAGTCCGAACTGGTTGCCTGGTATCAAAGCCGCGAGCCGGCCGATCGCGCCGAGGCGCGGGAGGAAAACCTCGCCGAACTGGTGCGCGCCGCGGACAGTTTTGATCAGCCCTTCGAAGACGAACAGGCGGGCCTGAGCCCCATGGCCTCGTTCCTGTCGCAGGCGGCACTCGAGGCCGGCGAACATCAGGCCGAGCGCTGGGAGGACTGCGTACAGCTGATGACCCTGCACTCGGCCAAGGGGCTGGAATTCCCGCTGGTGTTTCTGGCCGGCATGGAAGAAGGCCTTTTTCCACACCAGAAATCGATCGAGGAGCCCGGCCGGCTGGCCGAGGAGCGGCGCCTGTGCTATGTCGGCATGACGCGAGCCATGCAGCGGCTCTACATCACCCACGCCGAATCGCGCCAGACCTACGGCCAGACCAATTTTTCCCGACCCTCGCGCTTTATTGCCGAAATGCCGGACGATTTGATCGAGTCCATTCGATCCAGTCTCCGCGTCAGCCCGGCCGGTAGCGCGCCACGCGGCCGCTCCGAGGCCGCCGGTCTCCAGTTGGGCGCACCGGTTCGCCACGCCAAGTTCGGCTTCGGCACGGTGGTGAGCCTCGAGGGCCAGGGCCCCAACGCGCGCGTGCAGGTCAACTTCGAGAGCGCCGGCAGCAAATGGCTGGTGCTGGCTTACGCCAACCTCGAAC
>CAZUTZ010000024.1:1490-5592 GCA_964623655.1 uncultured Wenzhouxiangella sp. | reverse complement strand
CTGATTTTTGCGCTTGATGTGCCCGACCTCGACCGCGCCATGCATCTGGTCGACACGCTGGATGATGCGGTCGTGTTTTACAAGATCGGCCTGGAGTTGTTCATGAGCGGCGCCTACTTCGAGCTGGCCGCCGAACTCAAATCCCGGGGCAAGCGCGTGTTTGCCGATCTCAAGTTGTTCGATATTCCGGCCACGGTGGGCCGCGCAGTAGCCCAGCTGGCTCGCCACGAGGTTGATTTCCTGACCGTGCACGGCAACGACACCATGCTCGAAGCGGCAGTCGCCGAGCGCGGACAGACCGGCATCCTGGCCGTCACTGCGCTGACCAGTCTGGATCGCGGCGATCTCGATGACCTGGGCTTTGCCTGCGACGTGGAAGCGCTGGTGTTGTCGAGGGCGCGGCGTGCCCTGGCCCTGGGCTGCGCCGGCGTGATCTCTTCCGGGATGGAAGCCCAGGTCCTGCGCGCAGAAGTTGATCACGCGCTGGTCGTGGTTTGCCCCGGCATTCGCCCGGTGGACAATCAGGCGCAAGGCGGCGATCAGAAACGTGTTTTGTCAGCGGCCGATGCATTGGCCAGCGGCGCGGACTATCTGGTCGTCGGGCGCCCGATTCGGGATGCTGTTGATCCGCACGGCGCCGCGACTCAGCTCCAGCAAGAGATTTCAAACTTTTTCAATAAGTTATGAACGCCCCATGAAAAGCTTGCCAGGAAACCTGTTTTAGTCTATGATTTTAATTGAGGATTACGTCGCAAAGTAACTCTCGCTCAACAATCAACAAGTGCCCTGTCACCAGGCGCGCAAGCCCTTCCGGCACTGTCCGGGTCCAGGCGTTCGGTCTTCAGGGCCGAACGCCTTTTTTCGCTGCCCCGGCTGCCGGGCAGGCCGGTGTTACACTCTCCGCTCTTTTGTTGCAGCATCGGGCCATGCCCCAACGTAGCCGCTATCGCCGCTTTTTGTTGATCATGCACGCCGTGTGGTTCAGCCTGCTGCGCCGCCTGCTGCATCTGTGGGTCAAGGCTCGGGTGATGCCCGAAGATCTGGGCGAACTGGACCTGGACCCCGATCTGCCGACCTTTTACGTCCTGGACAGCAATGCGCTGTCGTCGGTCCTGATCACTGATCAACTCTGCCGGACGCAAGGCTGGCACCGTCCTCATCGGGGTTTTCTGGCCGGTGATATCCACCTGCGGCGGGCCTACGGCGCGGATCGGCGGTATCGCGGCCTGTTCGTGCGCACACCGGAACGTCAACGCCATGACCCCATGGTGCGCCAGCTGGTCGAACGGGCGGAAGGCCGGCCCGACTTGAAGATCCAGATCGTGCCGGTCACGGTGCTGATTGGCCGTGCGCCGGATAACGAAGCCGGGTTCCTGAAGATTCTGTTTTCGGAAAACTGGGAGCTGGGAGGGCGCCTGCGGCGCTTGTTTGCGACCCTGATCAACGGCCGCTCGACGATGGTGCAGTTCGGCAAGCCCATACGGCTGGACCATTTGCTGGCCGAAACAGCCGATGCCGGCACGGCCCTGGCCCGATTGAGCCGCATCCTTCGGGTCCACTTCAAGCGGGTCAAGACGGCAGCCATTGGTCCTGACCGATCGCATCGGCGGACCCTGGTCGAAAAGGTGATCAAAAGCGAGGCGGTTCAGCTGGCCATCGACGCCAAGGCCAAACGCGACGGGGTGGAGCACGAACGTGCCGAACATGTCGCCCGGAAGTATGCCCGGGAAATTTCGGCCGACTATTCCTATTCGGTGGTGCGCATTCTGGACCTGGTTCTGACGTGGTTCTGGAACCGGATTTATCGGGGCGTCAACGTCAAGCACTTCCGGCAGTTCCGCGAAACCTCACCCGGTTATGAAATCGTCTATGTCCCCTGCCATCGCAGTCATATCGATTATCTGCTGTTGAGCTATCTGCTGTATTACCGCGGTTTTGTGCCCCCGCATATCGCTGCCGGGGTCAATCTGAACATGCCGCTGATCGGCCCGCTGTTGCGCCGCGGCGGTGCGTTCTTCCTGCGCCGGTCGTTCCGGGCCCAGCCCCTGTATGCCGCCGTTTTCAACCAGTACGTCTCCCTCATCCTCAGCCGGGGCGTGGCCCTGGAGTATTTCATCGAGGGCACGCGCTCGCGCACCGGCAGACTGCTGCCCCCACGGGTCGGCATGCTGTCGATCACCGTTCGGGCCTTCTTGCGCTATCGCAACCGGCCGGTCATGTTTCAGCCGGTCTACATCGGCTATGAACGACTGGCCGAGGGCAACTCCTATATCTCCGAACTGTCGGGCCAGCAAAAAAAGGCCGAGTCCTTGTCGGATCTGCGCAACGTCGTCAATATCCTGCGCAAGAATTACGGCGAGGTGACCGTCAGCTTTGCCGAACCGGTGATGCTCAATGAGCGGCTGGAAGAACACGCGCCCGGCTGGGAAGCGCAGGATTACTCAATGGACAGCAAACCCGCCTGGCTGCCTGGGCTGGTAGACGATCTGGCCGAACGCATTCTGGTCAACATCAACCGATCCGCTCACCTCAATCCGGTGAACCTGCTGGCCATTGCACTGCTGGCCAGTCGCAAGCATGCGCTGGATGAGGATGATCTGGAAAAAATGCTCGGCCTGCTGAAGAAGATCGTGCTGCAGAGCGGCTTTGGCGAACGAATCACCAGCACCGATCTGGAGCCAAATCAGATCATCGAATACGGTCTGCAAATGGGGCTGATCGCTCGGCACGTACACCGGCTGGGCAACATCATTCGCACCGATGCCAACTCAGCTGTTCTGCTGACCTACTTCCGCAACAACGTTTCTCATCTGCTGGCGATGCCGGCCTGGATAGCCTGCTGTTTCCTCAACGTACAGCGCATTCGGCGCCCGCGCCTGCATCAGCTCACGGCCACGGTCTATCCATTTCTGAAGCGGGAATTGTTCCTTCCGTGGGACCCGGCTGACCTCGAGCCGGTCACGGACCGCTGTGTTGATACGCTGATTGAGCTCGACCTGCTCAGACAATACGGTGATCGCCTGCAAAGGGCGCCCGGCGGAAGCGACCAGACCTATTACCTAAGACTGCTGGCCAACAGCATGGTGCAGACCTTCGAGCGCTACTTCATCACGGTCTCGATTCTGGCCAAAAACGGCTCCGGGCAACTCTCGCGTCAGCAGCTTGAGCAACTCTGCATCCTTTCCGCGCAGCGCATTTCTCTGCTGCACGAATTCGAGGCGCCCGAGTTTTACGACAAGACCCTGTTCAAGCTTTTCATTGAATCACTCAAAAGCAGCGGCGTTCTGGGTCAGGACAGCGAAGGCCGACTGGTCTTCGATCACCGGCTGAAGCAGTTTGCGCACGATGCCCGACTGATTCTGGACAAGGAAGTCCGTCACGCCATTATTCAGGTCACGCCCGAAGTGCTGGAACTGGAGACCAAGGCAGCCGCCTGATGAGATGAATCAGGCATCGAGATCTGGGATGAGTTTGCTTTCCCAGTAGGTGATCTGGTCGCGCAGCTTCAGCTTGCGCTTTTTCATTCGTCTCAGCCGCAAGTGATCGGTGGCCGGCGATTCGGCCAGTTTCTGAATGGCATCGTCAAGATCGCGATGCTCCTGCCGCAGCGCCATCAATCGGGACTGAATCGACGGTTGCTCAGCGGACATCCTGTTCCTTGGTCAATTCCTTAAGAATTCAGACAAACGCGACGGCCGGCGAGGATGCCTCACCATCCTTCCGTGAACCGGGCTCCCGGCACCCTGCTCTCGCCGAAGCCAGCTCAAGATCAGTCGTACAACACGCCTCGGTGGCGTATCCAGCCGCCGCCGCCTGGCTGGGCTGGATCTGCATTGGTCAGCCCGAGCTGCCCCCCGGCACCATGGAACTCATAGCGACCATGAAAAGCCAGCGTGTCACCGCGCTCGGCCGGGATTCGGCCCATATCGCCGACTCGATGGTTGACGATAAGACTGAAACTTTCGTCGATTCGAACCTGGAAGCGCTGTGTTGATTCGGCACCGCCCAACTCGCGCGTCAGCGTACCGTGACCGCTGACCCACACGCCGGTCCGACCCTCATCGAACGCTGCTCTGAGCGTGTCGTTTTCCGGCAGGTCTTC
>CAZUTZ010000024.1:0-1390 GCA_964623655.1 uncultured Wenzhouxiangella sp. | reverse complement strand
TACCGCTTGAGCTGTTTGCGATAGCGCTCGAGCGCAGCCAGTTGCGCCACGGCCTGAGCGAGCTGGGCCTGGGCCTCGGCAACTTCCATTCCGGCCGAGCGATCGGCAATGGCTCGTTCGGCTTCCTCCTTGGCCTTCAGCGCAGAAGCCTCGTCGAGATCGGCGGCACGCTGTGCGGTGTCGGAAAGCACCGTCACGACATTCGGCTGGATCTCCAGCAGACCGCCGCTGATGAAATAAAACTTCTCGCCGCCCTCAGGCAGAATAACGCGGACCTGGCCCGGCTTCAGCCGGGTCAGCAAGGGCGCGTGGCGAGGGGCGATGCCGATCTCGCCTTCCTCGGCCGGTACAACGACCATTGCCGCATCGCCTGAAAAAATCTCGGCCTCGGCGCTAACAATGTCGCAGTGGATGGTGGAAGCCATGTGCTAAGCCTTGAATTGGTTGCGTCTGGTCAAGCCGCCTTTTCGCTCATCTTTTCACCCTTCTCGACCGCCTCGTCGATGGTGCCAACCATGTAGAAGGCCTGCTCCGGCAGGTGGTCGTAATCACCGTCCACGATTCCCTTGAAGCCGCGGATGGTTTCTTTCAGCGACACATAGACGCCGGGCGAGCCGGTGAAGACTTCAGCGACGAAGAAGGGCTGGGAGAAGAACCGTTCGACCTTGCGCGCCCGCGCCACGGTCTGCTTGTCCTCTTCCGACAACTCGTCCATGCCCAGAATGGCGATGATGTCCTTGAGTTCCTTGTAGCGCTGCAGCGTACCCTGCACCTTGCGCGCCACCTCGTAATGCTCCTGTCCGACGACCAGCGGATCAAGCTGGCGCGAAGTGGAGTCCAGCGGGTCGACGGCCGGGTAAATGCCCAGTTCGGCAATGTTGCGAGAAAGTACGACGGTTGCGTCAAGGTGGGCGAAGGTCGTGGCTGGCGAGGGGTCGGTCAAGTCGTCGGCCGGAACGTAGACGGCCTGAATCGAGGTGATCGAGCCGGTCTTGGTCGAGGTGATGCGCTCCTGCAGAGCGCCCATTTCTTCAGCCAGCGTGGGCTGGTAACCCACCGCCGCGGGCATGCGGCCCAGCAGCGCGGACACTTCCACCCCGGCCAGGGTGTAGCGGTAAATATTGTCGATGAACATCAGCACGTCGCGACCTTCATCGCGGAAGTATTCGGCGATGGTCAGGCCGGTCAAGGCGACGCGCAGACGGTTGCCCGGCGGCTCGTTCATCTGGCCGTAAACCAGGGCCACCTTGTCGAGTACGTCGGACTCCTTCATTTCGTGATAGAAGTCGTTACCTTCGCGCGTGCGTTCACCGACCCCGGCAAAGACGGAATAGCCGGAGTGCTCGATGGCGATGTTGCGGATCAACTCCATCATGTTGACGGTCTTGCC